>JBOGZX010000279.1:0-4880 GCA_050697615.1 Gaiellaceae bacterium | reverse complement strand
CCGACCTTGAAATACGTCAGGTTGCCGTCCTGGTCGGAAACGCCGCGCCGCACGATGCGGTCGACCTCGCAGCTCGTGAAGACGAGCCGGCGGGCCAGCTCCTCGAGGGGCAGGTCGACCTCGACGTACTCGCGCAGCCAGGAGACGGGGACCCTCATCAGAACTGCCCCAGCACGCGCAGGTCGTTCTCCCAGAACGCGCGCAGGTCGGGGAGGCCGTGCCGGAGCATGGCGATGCGCTCGATCCCGAACCCGAACGCGAACCCCTGCCACTCCGCCGGGTCGAGGTCGACGTTGCGGAACACGTCCGGGTCGACCCAGCCGGCGCCGCCCATCTCGATCCAGCCGGAGTGCTTGCAGGTCGCGCAGCCGCGGCCGCCGCAGATGAAACAGGTGACGTCGAACTCGACCGAAGGCTCGGTGAACGGGAAGTGGCTCGTGCGCATGCGCACCTCGCGGTCGGCGCCGAACAGCGCGCGGAAGAACTGCAGCACCGTCCCCTGCAGGTCGGCGAGCGTGATCCCGCGGTCGACGGCGAGGCACTCGACCTGCAGGAAGATCGGCGAATGGGTGGCGTCGGGCGTGTCGCGCCGGTAGCAGCGGCCGGGCGACACCATGTACAGCGGCGGCCGGCGGGAGAGCATGGCGCGGATCTGGTCGGGCGAGGTGTGCGTGCGCAGGACCGTGTTCGCGTCGAGGTAGAAGGTGTCGAGCTGCGAGCGCGACGGGTGCCCCGGAACGGTCGTCAGCGCGTCGAAGTTCTCCCACACGGTCGCGACCTCGTCGCCGTCCCACACCTCGTAGCCGAGGCCGAGGAAGATGTCCTCGATCTCGCGACGGATCTGCGTGAGCAGGTGCAGCCGGCCGCGCTCGACCGGCGCGCCGGGAATCGTCACGTCGATGCCGGAGTCGGCGGCGGACTCGTTCGCTGCACGCTCGAGCTCTGCATGCCGCTCGCCGACCGCCGCCTCGAGCCTCGTACGGATGCCGTTCAGCAGCATCCCGCTCTCGCGGTCGCGGACGCCGCGGAGCGCCTGCGCGAGCTCGGACTTGCGCCCGAGCGCGCGCACGCGCGCATCGTCGAGCTCCTGCTCGCTCGACGCCGCACCGATCGCGGCGAGGCTCTGCTCTTCGTACGCGGTCCAGTCCACCGCGGCGACACTATCCAAGAGATCTCCTTCGTACGCTGGTCGGGACGTGAGAGCCCCGGTGCGGCTCAGGAGCGCGCGACCGCGCCCCGGACCATGCACCGGGGCCGCGTAAACAGGAAGGTCGCCGTCGCCTGCATCGGTGAGACGATAGCGCGGATGTCCGCCTACGACCAGATCGCACGGCTCTACGACCCCTGGTCCCGCAGCGTGGTCGAGGACGTCTCGTTCTACGTCGAGGAGGCGGTGCGCTCGGGCGGGCCGGTGCTGGAGCTCGGCGTCGGCACCGGCAGGATCGCCGTTCCGATCGCGGCGGCCGGGATCCGCGTCGTCGGCGTCGACCTGTCGAACGGGATGCTCGAGGTCGCCGGCGAGCGCGGCGAGCTCGCGGGCGTGGAGCTCGACCTGCGGCAGGGCGACATGCGCGAGCCGCCGGTGGACGGCCCGTTCGCGCTGGTCGCGATCCCGTTCCGCTCGCTGCTGCACATGGAGACGGACGCCGACCGCCGAGCCGTGCTGCGCTCGGCCGCGCGGCTGCTCGCTCCCGCGGGACGCCTCGTCTTCGACGTGTTCGCGCCGGGCGCGGACGACATCGCCGACACGCACGGGCGCTGGCTCGAGCGGGAGCCGGGCATCTGGGAGCGCGCCGACTGGAACGAGCAGACGCGAACCCTGACCCTGCGGGTGCGCGGCGGCGATGCGGAGGCCGAGATGTCGCTCGCGTGGCTCTCGGTGCCGGAGTGGAAGGAGCTGCTGCGCCACGAGGGCTTCACTGTCGACGCCGTCTACGGCTGGTTCGACCGCACGCCGTGGCGAGGCGGCGAGGACTCGGTCTGGGTCTGCCGCAGGCACGGCTGAGAGAGCGGACTGCCAACCGGCCGGCCGGTTGCGATCCCGGCTTGGTGGAGCCGCCGATCACCCACACGACGTCAGAGCTGTCACGGGTCTGATCGAGGCGATCGAGCAGCGTGAGCGTCAGGCGAAGGAACGCCGCCACTCGTAGAGCGCGATCGCGCCGGCGGCGGCCACGTTCAGAGACTCGGCGCCCTCGATCGGGATCCGGGCGTCGACGTCGCGCTCGATCTCCGGCGGCAACCCCTCCCGCTCCGCCCCGAGCAGGAAGGCGACGCGCCCCGACAGGTCGACCGACGCGAGCGGCTCCCCACCGTGCGCCACCAGCGCAACCCGAAAAACAGCTTGTAACAGACTGTTACTTGCTCGATCGTCCCAGGTTCCGAGCGGCACGCGCCAGATCGAGCCTGCGCTCGCACGCAGTGCCTTCGGCGAGGTCGGATCGGCGCAGCCGGCGGAGAGGGCAACCGCGGCTCCGAAGGCGTCGGCCGTGCGGACGAGCGTGCCGAGGTTCCCCGGATCGGCGAGCTTCCACAGCGCAAGCGTCGCCGGACGCTCCTCCCACGAGGGCAGATCCTCGCGCCGGTAGACGCCCACCACCCGCGGCGGGTGCGGCGCGCTCGCAACCGCGGCGAGCAGCTTCGGCTCGACGTCCTCGCCGGCGCGCAACAGGTCGACCGGCTTCGCGGTCGCCGCGATGACGGCGTCCTCGCCCTCGACGAAGAAGAGCCCGAGCTTGTCGCGCCAGCGCTTCGAGTGCAGCTTGCGGACGAGCTTCAGCCGCTCGTTGTCGCGGGAGACGATCACCTGCCCCAGTCCAGCCACTCGCCGTGGAAGTCGAACACTGCCAGCCGTTCCCGGTCTCCGCCCGGGTAGCGCTCGACCTCGAGAGCGAAACCGTCGTCGTCGGGTGCGCGACCGGTGCCGAGGAACACGACCGGCTCGTCGAGCGAGGCGGCCTGCAGCGCGCCGCGCAGCGCCGCCATCGCCTCGCGGTCCAGGTACATGGTCGACGCCGTCTGGAACACGACCACCTGCGAACCCTCGCGGCGATCCCGAAGCAGCGACGGAAGCGAGGCGACGTAGTCGCCGCGGATCAGCTCCGGCGGGTCCATGCGAAGGAGGTCGATCGCTCGGCGCAGCCGCGCGAGGCGCGCCGTCTGATCGGCCCACACGAACGACTGCAAAAGCCGCGCGCCCTCCACCGTCGTCGCGTCGACCGGGTCGAGGTCGACGCCGCGGCGCCGCTCCACCGAGATGCGCCGGTCGAACAGCTCACGCGGCGGCGGCAGCCGGTCGTTGCCCGCCAGCTCGAGCGTCCCCGTCCCCCACTCGGCCGTCGCATAGCGATACCGGTAGCGGTCGAAGACGAGATTCAGCCCCGCCGACGGCCCCAGCTCGAGGAGGTCGAGCGGGCGACCGTCGGAAACCGTCAGGAAGCCGGGCAGCAGCGCCCAGGCCCGCTGCACCTCGTTCGTCTGCACGGACTGCTCGGCGGTGAAGCGCGAGAGGAACGACGCGTGCTGTTCGAGCGCTGAGCCGACGTCGTCCCACGACGCGTCGCCGGCGAGCACCAGGTAGTGCAGCGCCCCGAGCAGCCGCAAGGGGAAGTCCCAACCGAGGTCGGGTGCGACCCGGTCGACGCGCGGATCGTCCGCGAGTCGCCGGCAGAGCTCCGCGTACAGCGGCGACCGGCCGTCGCAGTAGACGGCCTGCCGCCCGAAGATCTCCGCCCGTCGAGCGCTCGCAGCTATTTCGCGGACGCGGCGAGCGCCGAGCGGGCCTGCTCGGCGAGCTCGCCGAACTTGGCCGGGTCGGTGGCCGCGAGATCCGCGAGCACCTTCCGGTCGAGCTCGATCTCGGCCGCCTTCAGACCGGCGATGAACTGGTTGTACGAGAGCCCGTTCGCACGCGCCGCGGCGTTGATCCGCATGATCCACAACCGGCGGAAGTCACGCTTGCGGTTCTTCCGGTCGCGGTAGGCGTAGGTGAGCGAATGCTCGACCTGCTCCTTCGCGTAGGTGTACGAGCTCTTCTTGATCCCCCAGTAGCCCTTGGCCTGCTCGAGGACCTTGCGCCGCTTCTTGCGCGCGTGAACGGATCGCTTGACGCGGGCCATCAGGCCCTGCCCAGCATGCGGTTGACGGTCTTCTCGTTCGCCCCGTCGACCGCGTGGGCCTTACTGAACGACCTCTTCTGCTTCGGGGACTTGTGCTCCAGATTGTGGCTCTGGTTCGCCGACCGGCGGGTCAGCTTTCCGGTGCCCGTCACCTTGAACTTCTTCTTGGCTCCCGAGTGTGTCTTCTGTTTCGGCATCTTTCTTCGCTCCTGCGTTCTTGGTTGGGCCGAGCACCATCGTCATGTTCCGCCCTTCGAGGAGCGGCTGCGTCTCGATCAGGCCGATCTCCTTCACGTCGTCCGCCAGGCGCATCAGCAGGTCGCGTCCCCGATCCGGATGCTCGCGCTCGCGGCCCCGGAACATGATCGTGACCTTGACCTTCGCGCGCTGGTTGAGGAAGCGCTCGACGTGGCCCTTCTTCGTCTCGTAGTCGTGGATCCCGATCTTGGGTCTGAGCTTGATCTCCTTGACGTTGATCTGTGTCTGGTGCTTCCGTGCGAGCTTCGCCTTCTGCTCGAGCTCGTACCGGTACTTGCCGAAATCCATCACACGGCACACCGGCGGATCCGCCTGGGCCGCGACTTCCACGAGGTCGAGGTTCTTGCCGTACGAGTACTCGCGTGCCTAGTCCGTCGTCTTCACCCCGAGCTGCTCGCCCTTCTCGTCGATGAGCCTCACGCGGGCGACGCGGATCGCGTCGTTGATGCGCGTCTGGGGCTCCGGACGACGCGGCGGCTCCCAGGAACCTCTGCGCGGCCTCAA
>JBOGZX010000278.1:0-1831 GCA_050697615.1 Gaiellaceae bacterium | reverse complement strand
GATCTGTTCCGCGCGCAGCAGGAGGTGGGGGCCGACGCGCCCGAGGTGCCGCGTGCGCGCATGTTCTTCAACCACCCCGGCTTCGTCGAGGCGAACGCCGACCGGGTGCGCGAGGCGCTTGCGTCGCTCGAGGGAGACCCTCACATCGCGTTCACCGCGCACTCGATCCCGCTCGTCATGGCGCGCTGCTGCGCGTACGAGGTCCAGCTGCGCGAGGCGGCGCGGCTGGTCGCGGAGGCTGTCGGCGTCGACGACTGGGCCGTCGTCTACCAGAGCCGCAGCGGCCCCCCGCAGGTGCCGTGGCTCGAGCCCGACGTGAACGACCACCTGCGCACGCTCGCGGAGCGGGGCGTCGCGAACGTCGTCGTCTCGCCCCTCGGGTTCGTGTCGGATCACCTCGAGGTGCTGTTCGACCTCGACGTCGAGGCGAAGGAGACAGCGGCGCAGCTCGGATTGACGATGGTGCGCGCCGGCAGCGCCGGGACTCATCCCGCATTTGTCTCCTGCCTGCGCGAGCTGGTCGCCGAGAGGCTCTCGCCCGCCGCGCCGCGCCGCGCCCTCGGCCGGCTCGGGCCGAGCCACGACAGCTGCGCCCCCGACTGCTGCCTGCCGGGCAACGGTCGCCCGAGTCCCTGGGACGGATAAGGGAACGATTGGCGCTCTTTCGTTGCATTCACGCCGATCGCGCGGCGCTAGCCTCGATTCATCGCCGTATCCGGTCCGTCCACTCCGTCAACTACTGTGGCTCGCCAGGGGAGGCCGCTGCCAGTGGATGAGACGCATTTCGCCGAGATCGACGCCACGATGGTCTACATCGAGGAGGCGCGCGCACGCGCGGAGCGCGCCGCGAAGGCGCTGCGCGCCGAGGGTGCCGACGCACACCTGGTCGAGGCACTGGAGCAGGCGCAGGACCAGCTCTCGAGCGTCGGCCGGTCGCTCCGACAGGGGACGCTCTTCGCCGTGCCTTCGGGGCAGACGAGCTTCTAGCCCGTGCCGCTGACCGGCGAGCAGATCCGCCGGAGCCTCGGCGAGCTCGTCACGCACTGGGACGGATACGCGGGCACCGAGCGGGCGGAGGCGCAGACCTTCCTCAACGAGCTGCTCGCCTGCTACGGCACGAATCGCCCCGACGTCGCACGCTTCGAGGAGCCGACCGGCGGCGGCTTCATCGACCTGATCTGGCCCCGCGTCTGCCTGATCGAGATGAAGCGCCCGAGCGAGGCGCTACGACTTGCGCACCACCGCGACCAGGCGCTCGAGTACTGGCGCAACGCCGGTACGCCGCAGGCGCCCGCACCTCGCTACGTCCTGCTCTGCGCGTTCAAGACCTTCGAGGTATGGGAGCCGGGAGCGGTCTACCGGGAGCCGCGCGCGACCTTCACG
This sequence comes from Gaiellaceae bacterium, assembly GCA_050697615.1. GTDB lineage: Bacteria > Actinomycetota > Thermoleophilia > Gaiellales > Gaiellaceae > PALSA-600. Next base: position 448 of record JBOGZX010000278.1, on the reverse strand, counting down.
CTGGACGAGCTGCCGGATCGGCTCGACGCGCTCCTCTTCCTCGCCGGTGCGGAGCCGGTCTTCGTCGGCGGCCAGGAGGAGGTCACGCGGTCTGCGGTCGCGCTCGTCACCGACCTCTACGCGCGCTTGCGGGAGCGGCGCGCGTCCGAGCCGGAGACGCTGCGGAACTTCCTGTTGCAGTGCGTCTGGTCGATGTTCGCGGAGGACCTGCAGATGCTGCCCGCGCACATGTTCACGCGCATTCTCGACGGGCTCTTCGAAGACCCGCGCCGATCCTCGGCAGACGACCTGGCCGGGCTCTTCCGCCACCTCGCCGAGCCCGGCTCGCGTCCCGACCACGGCCTCTACGCGGGCGTCCCGTACGCGAACGGCTGGCTGTTCGCGCAGCCGGCAGCGGTGCACCTCGAGCCCGAGGAGGTGGCGGTGCTGCGGGCAGCCTCTCGCGAGT
>JBOGZX010000277.1:0-16257 GCA_050697615.1 Gaiellaceae bacterium | reverse complement strand
GACCGGGCGCGCCCGGTCGCGGGAGCCGGTGCTCGAACTCGGCGCGGACGTCTTCGTCGACGTCGAGCGGGAGCCGCTGGAAGCTTCGGGTGAGCCGGCCGTCGTGCTCGATCTCGTCGGCGGCGATCTGCTCGCGCGGACGCGGCCGCTCGTGGCCGCTGACGGCGTCGTCGTCTCCGCCGTCGACCCGGCCACCCCCGAGATCGCCGCCGAGCTCGGACTGCGCGGCGTCTACTTCGTCGTCGAGCCGAATCGGGACGGCCTCGCCGAGCTGACGCAGCGGATCGACGCGGGCGAGCTGCAGCCGATCGTCGGCGAGCTGCTGCCGCTCGAGCGCAAGCGCGCCGGAGCGATACCGGGCAAGAGCGTGCTCGCCGTCGCGGAGGCGTCGTAGTGGCCCAGGTGCCGGACGTGGCGCTTGTCTGCGGCGGCGGCGGCGCGCTCGGAGCAGCGGTCGTGCGCGCCTTTCTCGCCCGTGGCGACCGCGTCGCCTCCGCCGACCTCCGGCCGGTCGAGATCGCGCCGGGAGCCGATGCGCAGCGCCTGCGTTCGGAGACGGTCGACCTGACCGCTCCGGACGAGGTGGAGGCGCTGTGGGAGCGACTTGCCGCAGACGGCGACCGGCCCCGCTGGCTGGTGAACGCCGCGGGTGGCTTCCGCGGCGGCACGGTCGCGACGACGGCGCCGGAGGACTATCGCTTCCTCCAGCAGATCAACCTCGACGCGAGCTGGTGGTCGTGCCGGGCCGCCGCACGGCGGCTCGGGGAGGACGCGGCGATCGTGAACGTGTCCGCGCGGCCTGCGCTCGCAGGCGGCGCCGGCTCGGCCGCCTACGCGATCTCCAAGGCGGCCGTGCTTCGACTCACCGAGATTCTCGCCGCGGAGCTGCGGGAGCGGCGCGTGCGCGTCAACGCCGTGCTGCCGTCGGTGATGGACACCCCGGCGAACCGGGCAGTCATGCCCGCGGAGCGGATGCGGGAGGCGGTCTCGACCGACGAGGTCGCGGCCGTGATCGCCTTCCTCTGCAGCGAGCAGGCGCGGGTCGTCAGCGGCGCGGCGATCCCGGTCTACGGCTGGGCGTGACGAGCCCGGCTCTCGTATGACGGCCGCGGACCCGGCCCGTGACGGTCTTGACGCGCTGCGGCCGTTCGGGGTCCGGCAGACGTGGCCGTCGGGCGCGACGCTGCTGCACCAGGGTGAGCAGCCGCGACTGCTGTTCGTGATCGAGCACGGCGAGGTTGCGCTCTGGGACGAGAGCGGGCCGGAGCGGCGGCTGGTCCAGATCGTGCACAAGGGCGCCAGCGTGGGCGACCTGCCCGTGCTCCTCGAGGAGCCGTGCCTCTACACCGCGATCGCCCGCGGCGAGACGGCAACCCTCGGCTTCAGTCGCGAGCAGGTGCACGACCTGCTCGAGCTCGATCCGCAGATCTGCTTCCTCTGGCTTCGACTTCTCTCTCGCCGGCTCGCCGCCGGCTATCCCCGGCTGGTCTCACTCGCCGGGCGCTCCGCGGGCGAGCGGGTGGCGCGATTCCTGCTCGACGAGCTGCGCGAAGACGAAGGGAAGCGGATCGCGCTGACGCAGTCCGAGCTCGCCTCGGCGACCGGCCTCTCCCGGCAGCGCGTCTCGCACGTGCTCCGGGCGCTCGAGCGGCTCGGGCTCGTCGAGCGCGGCCACGGCGCCCTCCGCGTCCTCGACCCGGAGCGCCTGCGAGCAACGCTGCCGCGCTGAGCCGGCGTTGCCGAGACGGCCTCGCGCACGGAAGGCGCGCGAACCCCCGGCGTCCGTTTCTGGTCCCAGCGCCGGGGCTTCGCGCAAGCGGGAGCTACCCGAATCTCGCCTCCGTGAACTGTCGGATCTGCGACAGCAGCGGCCCGGCTTCTCGTCCGGCGCGACGTAAGACTTCGGCCCGGAACGTCTCTAATTGCCACGAGACGAACAATCGAGGGGCAGGAGGAGTTCAGTGCTTCTAGCAACCACCGTCAACTTTGCGACCTCGTCGTTCGCGCCGCTCGCAGTCGGGTTCTTCGGCCTCGGCACCGGTTATCTCATCTACGGTCCGGAGGAGCTGCTCGGCTTTCCGTCCCGGAGCCCGAAAGTCGACCTCTCCACCGGCATCTGGGGTGTGTGGATGCCGGGCTTGATGCAGTTGATTGCTGGCACCTATCTGTTCGTCGGCCTAGCGTGGTTCGGCTCGTTCCACGATCCGATCCTCTACATGGCGGCGCTCGCGTTCACTGCATACGGCGTGCACTGGTTCGCGATCGGGATGATTCGCACATTTCGAAGCGATGCTCGACCGAGCGCCGGCATGTGCGTCGCGTACCTGCTGATCTCGATCCTGGGAATCGTGGTCTTCTTCAAGGGCGGCGACAACCCGGTGGGCGGGCTCTTCATCGGCCTGTCCTGCATCTACGCCGCCGATTTCTTCGCGAGCCTCCTGCCGACGCCGCCGGCACCGACCCCGGGCGTGGGCGCCGGTCCGGCGACAGCCGGCGGCACCGCCGGGGTGGGCGGACCGGCCCCGAGACGCCACCCGCTCGGCACCCTCGGCGAGCGTTCGCTCGGCTTCTTCCACATCGGTACCGGGCTCTTCCTCATGTACCTCACATGGGCCACCGCGCTGAACTTCTCGAACGGCTTTCACCTGCCGCTCTGAACCTGGACGCACCGCCCTGCGCGGGCGGTGCGTCCGTCTGGGCTTCGACAGGGCTGCTCCCCGTCCGGGTTCCGGCGCCTGCGGCGACGGCCGGGCTCGGCCGTCGCTCGGTGGGTCCAGGCTGAGCCTCGCGCCGCGGGGGCCGTTTCGGTCGCGAGAACACGGGTAGGGCATAGGCCGGTCCCAGCGCAGGAGAGCGGCGTCGCCGCTCTCGTTGCGTCCTCGTCCAAGCGGGAACCGCGGGAGGCGAGGTGTTGTTGGAAGTACGCGACGGCGACGAGCACCGGCGAATCCTCGTCGACCCCGACTCGCGCCGGTGGCTCGTCCAGCTTCGGAGCGACGGCGCGATCCGCGACCGGGCGCAGCGGCGGCTGCACGAGCTGCTTCTGAGGATTGCCTACACGCGGCTGCTGCCGCGTCGCGATCAGTTGCGCAGCGATGTCGTGGACGAGCTTGCGCTCGACGCGGCCGACCACGCGCTGGTGCTGGTGCTGGGACATCTCGACGACTTCCGCGGCGCGAGCCGTTTCACCACCTGGGCCTGCCAGTTCGCCGTCACCGAGGTCTCCGTGGTGCTGCGACGCCATCGCCGGCAGCGGCGCGAGCTGCCGGTCGAGCCGGAGACACTCGTGCTCCTCGCCGGCACGCGAAGCGGCCCCGAGCGTGAGCTGGAGCAGGAGGACCTGCTGCGCCGGGTGTGCACGGGCGTCAACGGCGCCCTCACAGTCCGGCAGCGGCAGGTGCTGCTCGCGCTCGCCGTCGACGGGACGTCGTCGCAGGTGCTGGCGGCATCGCTGGGGACGAACACGGGCGCCCTCTACAAGACGCTTCACGACGCGCGCTGCAAGCTCCGCGCGTGTCTCGCCGCGCAGGGGCTGACGCCGCTCGACGAAGCAACGCCCGGTTCGGCGCCGTCGAGAGGTAAGAACTCGAGCCGTCCCGACTCATATGCGGTAGGGACCATGGGAGCAGCAACGTGACGACCAGAAGGTGGACGACCAGAGGGTGAGAGCCGTGCGGCTCCCAGTGACCCTGCCGCTGCTCGAGCAGGTCCGGCGTGACCCGCTCGGCCTCGCGCATTCGGCTCGATCGGCGCGCTCGCACGCGCTGAGGCCGCGCACCGAAGGATCGGAGCGGGTCGTCAAGTCGATCTGCCCGTACTGCGCAGTCGGCTGCGGCCAGCGCGTGTTCGTGCAGGACGGCGTCGTGTCGCAGATCGAGGGCGACCCCGACAGCCCGATCTCGCGCGGGCGGCTCTGCCCGAAGGGTGCCGCGACGAAGGGCTACATCACGAGTCCGCTGCGCGAGTACAAGGTCAAGTACCGGCGCCCCCACGGCACGAGGTGGGAGGAGCTCTCGCTCGACCAGGCGATGGAGATGATTGCCGACCGCGTGATCGAGACGCGCCGCGAGACCTGGCAGGAGACCGACTCGGAGGGGCGGGTCCTGAACCGCACGCTCGGGATCGCGAGCCTCGGCGGCGCGACGCTCGACAACGAGGAGAACTACCTGATGAAGAAGCTCTTCACCGGGCTCGGGATCGTCTCGGTGGAGAACCAGGCGCGCATATGACACAGCTCGACGGTGCCCAGTCTGGGCACCTCGTTCGGACGAGGCGGCGCCACCAGCTTCCAGCAGGATCTCCAGAACGCCGACTGCATCCTGATCATGGGCTCGAACATGGCCGAGTGCCACCCGGTCGGGTTCCAGTGGGTGATGGAGGCCAAGCTCCGCGGCGGCAAGGTGATCCACGTCGACCCGCGCTTCACCCGGACGAGCGCGATGGCGAACCTGCACGTCTCGCTCCGGCCCGGCTCCGACATCGTCTTCCTCGGCGCGATCGTCAACTACATCCTCGGGCACGGACGCGAGTTCCGCGACTACGTCGTCAACTACACGAACGCGCCCGTGATCGTCGACGAGCGCTTCGAGGACGCCGAGGATCTCGACGGCTTCTTCTCCGGCTGGGACGAGAAGACCGCCAGCTACGACAACACGAGCTGGCAGTACGCGGGGATGCAGGTGCGCGGGGCCGTTCAGGACGACGAGACGATCTGGACGACCTGGGAGGGCGACGACGTCGGGCACCTGCGGCAGGGCGAGCCGCCGGAGCTCGACCCGACGCTCGAACATCCGCGCTGCGTCTTCCAGTTGCTGAAGCGGCACTACAGCCGCTACACGCCCGAGGTCGTCGAGCGGGTCTGCGGCTGCTCGCAGGAGCAGTTCCTCGAGGTGGCGGAGTCGCTCTGCGACAACTCCGGACGCGAGCGCACGTCGGCCTTCGTCTACTCGGTCGGCTGGACGCAGCACACCGTGGGCGTGCAGACGATCCGCACCGCGGCGATCGTCCAGCTGCTGCTCGGGAACATGGGCCGCACGGGCGGCGGGATCATGGCGCTGCGCGGGCACACCTCGATCCAGGGCTCGACGGACATCCCGACCCTGTTCGACATCCTCCCGGGCTACATCCCGATGCCGCACGCCCACAAGACGCAGACGCTCGAGGAGTTCATCGAGACGAACGCGTCGCCGACCGGCTGGTGGGGCCGGCTCGACGCATACATGGTCTCGCTGCTGAAGTCGTACTTCGGTGCACGCGCGACGCGGGACAACGACTTCTGCTTCGGCCTCTTGCCGCGGGTCGACGGTGACCATTCGACCTACCAGTCGGCGCTCGACATGCTCGACGGCAAGTGCAAGGGGTTCTTCCTCTTCGGCGAGAACCCCTGCGTCGGCTCGGCGAACTCGCGACTGCACCGCTTTGCGCTCGCCAACCTCGACTGGCTCGTCGTCCGCGATCTCGTCGAGATCGAGAGCGCGAGCTTCTGGCACGACGCACCCGAGCTGGAGACCGGCGAGCTCGCGACCGAGCAGATCGGGACCGAGGTGTTTCTGCTGCCGGCGGCCTCGCACGTCGAGAAGAGCGGCTCGTTCACGAACACGCAGCGGCTCCTGCAGTGGCACTACAAGGCGGTCGAGCCGCGCGACGACTGCCGCTCCGACCTCTGGTTCACCTACCACCTCGGCCTGCGCATCCGCGAGAAGCTGCAGAGCTCCGAAGACCCGCGTGACCGGGCGATCCTGGAGCTCGAGTGGCGGTACCCGACCGAGGGGCCGCATCAGGACCCGGATGCCGACACGGTGCTGCGCGAGATCAGCGGCCGGGACGCCGACGGACGGGCCGTCCCCGGCTTCGGCGCGCTGAAGCCGGACGGCTCGACTGCCTGCGGCTGCTGGATCTACAGCGGCTGCTACGCCGACGAGGTCAACCAACCCGCGCGGAAGCGGCCTGGCCAGGAGCAGAGCTGGGTGGCGCCCGAGTGGGGCTGGGCGTGGCCGCTGAACCGGCGCATCCTCTACAACCGCGCCTCCGCCGATCCCGAGGGCAAGCCGTGGTCGGAGCGCAAGAAGTACGTCTGGTGGGACGAGGAGCAGGGCCGCTGGACCGGCCACGACGTTCCCGACTTCACCGCGACGAAGCGACCCGACTACGTGCCCGAGGACGGGGCGAAGGCCGACGCGGCGATCCGCGGCGACCATCCGTTCATCATGCAGGCGGACGGGCGCGGCTGGCTGTTCGTCCCCAGCGGCCTCCGCGACGGGCCCTTGCCGACCCACTTCGAGCCGCAGGAGTCGCCGTTCCGAAATCCGCTTTACGGGCAGCAGTCGAACCCGGTGCGCAAGCAGCACCAGAGCCGCCTCAGCCCCTTCAACCCGACTGCTGGCGAGGAAGGAGCCGAGCGGTATCCGTATGTTCTCACGACCTTCCGCCTGACCGAGCACCACACCGCGGGCGGAATGACCCGCACCGTCCCCTATCTCGCCGAGGTGCAGCCGGAGATGTTCTGCGAGGTCTCGCCGGCGCTCGCCGCCGACCGCGGCCTCGAGAACGGCGGCTGGGCGACGATCATCACGTCGCGCACCGCGATCGAGGCGCGCGTGCTCGTCACCCACCGCCTGGACCCGCTCGAGATCGAGGGTCGGACGCAGCACCAGGTCGCGGTCCCCTGGCACTGGGGCAGCCGCGGCCTGGTCACCGGCGCCTCCGCGAACGACCTGTTCGGGCTCGCGCTCGATCCGAACGTCCTGATCCAGGAGGTGCGCGGCGCCACCTGCGACATCCGCCCCGGCCGCCGCCCGCGCGGCCGCGCCCTCCGCGAGCTGTTCGAGTCGTATCAGCACGAACCGGTGCAGGCGCCGTGAGCGCGCTCGACCTCGGGAACACGCCGCTCGGCTGGCCGGAGAGTTACGGCGACGAGGCCCAGGAGCGGGTGGGCTTCTTCACCGACACGTCGATCTGCATCGGCTGCAAGGCATGCGAGATCGCCTGTAAGGAGTGGAACCTCGTCCCGCAGGACAAGCTCGGCTTCACCGGCGAGTCGTTCGACAACACCGGGGCGCTCGACGCGAACAGCTGGCGCCACGTCGCCTTCATCGAGCAGAAGGAGCACGCCGTCGACGGCGGCGACGGGATGCGCTGGCTGATGAGCTCCGACGTCTGCAAGCACTGCACGCACGCGGCCTGCCTCGACGTCTGCCCGACCGGGGCACTGTTCCGCACCGAGTACGGCAGCGTTGTCGTCCAGCAGGACATCTGCAACGGCTGCGGCTACTGCGTCCCAGCCTGTCCGTTCGGCGTGATCGACCGGCGGGAGCGCGACCAGATTCCCGAGATCGGCAACAGCGAGATCAGCGGCCTCGGCACGACCCATAAGTGCACGCTCTGCTACGACCGGCTCAAGGACGGGATGGAGCCCGCGTGCGCCCAGGCCTGCCCGACCAAGTCGATCCAGTTCGGGCCGCTCGACGAGCTGCGTGCTCGCGCCGACGCCCGCGTCGAGCGGCTGCACGGCGACGGCGTCGCCGACGCGCGGCTCTACGGCGAGGACGCCGGCGACGGCGTCGGCGGCATGGGCGCGTTCTTCCTGCTGCTCGACGAGCCGGAGGTGTACGGGCTTCCCCCGGACCCGGTCGTGCCGACGCGGCACCTGCCCCAGATCTGGGCGTCGGCGTTCGTCGCCGGCGCCGCCCTGCTCGCCGGCGTCGCTGCAGCCGCCGTTGGGAGCCGGTCATGAGCTCCGAGAACGGCTTCCGGTCCTACTACGGCAAGCCCGTGGTCAAGCGGCCCGTCTGGAAGCCGACGGTCCCGGCGTACTTCTTCGCCGGGGGTACGGCCGGCGCGGCCGCGAGCCTCGGGCTCGCCGCACGCGTGACGGGCAACGAGGCCCTCGCTCGGACGGCGACGTACGTCGACGCTGTCGCGATCACCGTCAGTCCTGCGCTCTTGATCTCCGACCTCGGTCGGCCGGAGCGCTTCTTGAAGATGCTGCGCATGTTCAAGGTCACGTCGCCGATGAGCGTCGGCACCTGGATCGTCACGGGCAGCGGCCTCTCCAGCGGCCTCGGCACGACGCTCGAGCTGCTCGGACGGCTGCCGCGCCTGCGGCTGGCGGCCGACGTGAGCGCGGGCGTGCTGGGCCCGTTCCTCTCCACCTACACCGCCGCTCTTCTCGCCGACACGTCGATCCCGGTCTGGCAGGAGGCGCGGCGTGAGTTGCCGTTCGTCTTCGCCGGCAGCTCCGCGGCGAGCGCGGGCGGCGCCTGCGCGATGCTCGCCGCGCCGGAGCATGCAGCGCCTGCCCGCCGCCTCGCAGTCGCCGGCGCGGCGCTCGAGCTTGCAGCCGGCGCGGCGATGGAACGCCGCCTCGGCTTCCTGGCGGAGCCCTATCGCAAGGGGGTTGCCGGCGCGCTCTCCAGGGCGGCCAAGGCGCTGACAGCCGCCGGCGGCGTGACGATGCTGTTTGCAGGCCGCAAACGAGGCGGAGCAGCCGCCGCCGGTGGACTCCTGCTGGCCGGCTCCCTCTGCGAGCGGTTCGCTGTGTTCCGCGCCGGCTTCGCGTCCGCCGACGACCCGCGCTACACGATCGTCCCGCAGCGTCAGCGCCTCGAGCAGCGCGTCGGCGCCTCGCAGTCCGGAGGAGAGGCATGACCGAGCAGAAGCTGCCGCTGCCGCCGTTCACCGAGGAGACCGCGCGGGAGAAGGTGCAGAAGGCGCAGGACGCCTGGAACACGCACGACCCGGAGCTGGTGGCACAGGGCTATACCGTCGACTCCGAGTGGCGCGACCGGCATCGCTTCTTCAAGGGCCGCGACGCGATCGTCGAGTTCCTGCACGGCAAGTGGGAGCGCGAGCAGGACTACCACCTGATGAAGGAGCTGTGGTGCTATCAGGGCAACCGCATCTCGGTGCGCTTCGAGTACGAGTGGCACGACGACGACGGGCAGTGGTATCGGACGCACGGAAACGAGCACTGGGAGTTCGACGAGAACGGACTGATGCGTCGCCGCGACATGAGCGCCAACGACATCCCGATCGACGAGTCCAACCGCCGTCACCGATGAGGAACCGTCGATGACGTTCGCGCTCGCAGGGCGGATCGCGGCCCGCCAGCGGTGGGCCGACCCGGTGGCGAAGAAGCTGCAGCCGTTGATCCGCCGCGCAGTCAGCCCGCCGCCGGTGCGCAACTTCCTGGACGGGGTCTGGCTTGGCGCGCCGTTGCATCCCGCCCTCACCGACGTGCCCGTCGGGACCTGGACGGCAGCGCTGGCGCTCGACGTCGCCTGCCTGTTCGGCGACGAGGAGACGCTCGGGGCAGGGGCCGACCGCGCGCTCGCCATGGGCACGATCGCGGCCGTCCCGGCGGCCGTGACCGGCCTCAACGACCTGCGCGACCTGGTCGGGCAGAGCCGCCGCATCGCGATGGTGCACGCGCTCCTCAACGTCGTCGGGCTCTCGCTCAGCACCGCCTCGCTCGTCTACCGCCGCAACGGGCGCCGCGGCCTCGCCCGCTGCCTCAGCGGCACCGGCTACCTGATCAGCGCGACCGCCGCCCACCTCGGCGGCGAGCTCAGCTTCGGCCTCGGGATCCGCGCCAACCGCACACTCGGCCAGATGGCTTCCGACTTCGTCGCGGTGCTCGACGAGAGCGAGTTGGACGGAGCTCAACTTCGGCAGGTGAGCGTCGGCGGCGTGCCGGTCCTGCTCGCCCGCGCCGGCGACGGCGAGTTGTGCGCGCTCGCGAACACCTGCACGCACCTCGGCGGGCCGCTCGCCGAAGGCTCGCGCGAGGGCGACCGCGTCGTCTGCCCGTGGCACGGATCGTGCTTCGACCTTCGCACCGGCGGCGTCGTCCGCGGCCCCGCCGTCTTCCCGCAGGCCCGCTACCAGACGCGCGTCCGCGAGGGCAAGATCGAAGTCGGCCTTCCCGACTCCGCCGGAGCCGAGTTGCCCGAAGTGGCGAATCTCCAGCCGCGATCCGCGCGAAGCTGAGGCCGGGGATCCATCCGAGGCTCGAGCCGGCGGCCTCGCGGCGCCTGAACGCCCTGGTGAGAGATCGCAGCGCCCCCGCGCCGATGCGAAGTCGTGCAGGATGAGCGACGAGATTCGGGCGGATCTGGCTCCACGTGAACTCATGGCATCCGATACGGGACTACGCGCTGATCGGCGACGGCCGGACGGCCGCGCTCGTCGCGCGGAACGGTGACGTCGACTGGCTGTGCCTTCCGAATCTGGACTCGCCGAGCGTGCTCGCGGGGGTTCTCGCGCCAACGGACGGGGGTCGCCTGTCGTTCGCGTTCCCGGGTCGCCACGACGTCGAGCGCCGCTACCTACCGGATACGAACGTGCTCGAGACGACCTTCAGCGGCGCCGAGGGCGTGCTGCGCGTGACCGATGCGCTCACGCTGCCGGGACGTGGGCTCGCGCCGGGACGCGAGCTCGTCCGCCGGCTCGAATGCCTGAGCGGGACGAGCAGCCTCAGCTGGACCCTCGAGCCCCGCTTCGGCTACGGCCGGCGTGCGCCCCGCATTCGTCGTAGCGGCGTTTCCGCGATCGCAGACTCGGGGAGCGACGCCGTCGCCGTCGTCGTGGACGGCGCGACCCGTATCGATCCGGCCGCCGGCCGGATCGAGGGCGCGTTCGAGCTCCAGCAGGGGGAGCGCGGGCTGTTGACCGTCGCTGCCTCGCATCAAGAGCCGCTCGTGCTGCCGGCGCGGCGGGAGACGGAGCAGCGGCTGGAGGACACGATCGGGTTCTGGCGCGGCTGGGCGGGGGCACGTGACTACATCGGCCCGTGGCGTGAGCAGGTCGTTCGCAGTGCGCTGGTGCTGAAGCTGCTCGTTTACGCGCCTTCGGGTGCGGTTGCGGCGGCGCCCACGACCTCGCTGCCCGAGGAGCTCGGCGGCGAGCGAAACTGGGACTACCGCTTCTGCTGGATCCGAGACAGCGCCTTCACGCTCGAGGCGCTGCTCGCGCTCGGTTGCGGCTCCGAGTCGAATGCGTTCTTCTGGTGGCTGATGCACGCCTCCCAGATCAGCCGCCCCAAGCTCCAGGTCCTCTACCGACTCGACGGCCGCTCCAGCAGCCGCGAGCGGACGCTGCCCCTGCGGGGGTACCGCGACTCGAGGCCGGTTCGCGTCGGCAACGCAGCCGCCGGGCAGCTTCAGCTCGACATCTACGGCGACCTGCTGCAGACGGTGTGGCTCTACGCGCAGAGGGTCGGATCCCTGGACGCCGATACCGCGCGCCGGATCGCGGCAATCGCCGATCACGTGGCTGCCAGCTGGCGCCTACCGGATTCCGGGATCTGGGAGGTGCGAAGCGCGCCGTTGCATTTCACTCAGTCGAAGATCATGTGCTGGATCGCGCTCGATCGAGCGCTTGCGCTCGCCGCCGGAGGCTTCATCACAGCGCGTCGGGCGGCGGCGTGGACGCGCGAGCGGGATGCGATCGCCGCGTTCGTCGAGAGCCGATGCTGGTCGGATGAGCGGCGCAGCTACCGGCGCGCGGCGGAGCTCGACGAGCTCGATGCCTGCCTGCTGCTCGGCGTCCTCTTCGACTACCGCGGCGGCGATCGTCCGCGTCTCGTTGCCACGGTCGAGGCAATTCGACACGCGCTGGCGAACGGTCCGTACGTTCGGCGCTACTCCGGCGAGGACGGTCTCGCCGGTGGAGAGGGCGCGTTCCTCACCTGCTCGTTCTGGCTCGCCGACGCGCTCGCGCGCATCGGCCGGGTCGAGGAGGCTGCCGCGCTGATCGACGAGTTGCTCGCGCTCGCCAACGACGTCGGGCTCTATTCGGAGGAGATCGACCCGCGCGATGGGACGTTCCTGGGCAACTTCCCGCAGGGTTTAACGCATCTCGCCCTGATCGGCGCCGCCGCCTCCTGTGCCGCGAGGATGCAGTGAGCGTAGGCTCGACGGAGCTCACCAGGGAGCGGAGGCGCCGGCTTTGCCGGTGCCGGGAGCGGGAGTTGAGCGTAGGCTCGACGGAGCTCACCAGGGGGCGGAGGCGCCGGCTTTGCCGGTGCCGGGAGCGAAAGACGTGAGCGTCTCGGGCGCCCTCGCGGGCGGCTTCGCCGGCACGCTCGTTCTCACCACCGTGCTGCGTGCGGGCAGCGAGCTCCGGCTGACGCGGATCGACTTGCCCTTTCTGCTCGGGACGGCGTTGACGGAGCAACGGGTGCGCGCCAAGGCGCTTGGATACGTGCTGCACTTCGCCTTCGGCCTTGTCTTCGCGCTCGTCTACTACGCCATCTTCATCGCGATCGGGACGAGCGGCTGGTGGATCGGCGCAGTCTTCGGCCTCGTTCACGGTCTCTTCTCGGGAAGCGCGCTCGTCAACGTCCTGCTTCCGGTGGTGCACCCGCGCATGGGGTCGTCGGACACCTCGGCCCGCGAGTCCGCGTTGCTCGAGCCGCCCGGATTCATGATGTTGAACTACGGCGTGCGGACTCCGCTCGTCAGCCTGCTCGCCCACGTCCTCTACGGCACGATCGTCGGCGGGTTCGTCGCGCTCGGCTCCTGACGGAAGCGCGCACGGTCGGGCCGGTCGCGCCGAGTCATGCCGCCCGCGGCCGGATCGCCACGCAACAGCAGCCGTCGCAGGGATCGAGCTCGGCGACCTGATCGACGGCGCCGGCACCGTCGAGTACGCCTTCCACGAACGCGTGGTTCAGGCCGCAGACCAGCTCCGGATGAGCAGTTGCGACGCTGTGGAAGGGGCAGTTGCCGAGCCTGAGAGCACCGTCGGAGTCGCGGTGCGGCTCGTAGCCGCGCGCCGCAAGTCCGGACTCGACGTCGGCTGTGGATGCGAGCTCGGTACCGAGCCGTCGCCCTTGCTCGCGTGCGAGCTCGCGAGCTGCGCCGACCTGCTCGGGGCCGGCCCGGTCGACTGCCTCGGCGAGCAGTTGCGCGACGAACGCGTAATCGCGCGCGGGCGCCTGGGCTGTGAGCGCACGTTCAGGACGGACGTAGTGCTTCGCCGGACGGCCGGCGCCGGGCCCGCTGCGGCCGGGGGGACGGGCGAAGACGACGTCGAGCAGTTCCGCCTCCGCGAGCTTGTCGAGGTGGTACGCGGCGAGCGGTCGCCCGATTCCCGCGGCCTCGGCGGCCTCGTCGCGGCCGACAGGCCGCCGCTGGGCGGCGACGTAGTCGTAGAGCCGCCGTCGGCGCTCGTCTCCGAGCGACGCGAACGCCGCGACGTCGCCGAGCGGGTCGGGTGAAGGTTGGCCGGGCATGTTCTAAAAATAGCATCATTTGACTTTAAGGGTGAGAAGGTCTATAGTCAAAGAACGTTAGTTATTCAAGGAGGTTCCAAATGGCTGCAGTACCCGTCACCCATTCCGATCCGCCGCGGCTCTCGCTGGAGCGTGAGGCCAATGACGGTGTAGTCCCGCTCGTGCGGCCGGCGAGGTGGAGCGACCCCTCGTACCAGGCGTACACGCTGCTCCGGGTCGCGTTCGTCGCCCTGCCGCTCGCGATGGGGATCGACAAGTACTTCAACTCGATGGTCTACTGGCCGCAGTACCTCGCAGGCTGGATCAACAACATCATCCCCGGCACGGCTCAGCAGATGATGTACGGAGTCGGCGCGGTCGAGATCCTCGCCGGCGTGCTCGTCGCGCTCAAGCCGCGCTACGCGTCGTATGTCGTCGGCGCCTGGCTGCTCGGGATCGTCGTCAACCTGTTCAGCTCCGGTAACGGCTTCTACGACGTCGGCGCCCGCGACCTCGTGCTGATGGCCGCCGCGTTCGCGCTCGCCTGCCTCGCCCGCAAGTGGGACCCGCCGCTCGCCCTCGAGCGTCGCCTCCACCGCGGCAGCTGAACGAACCGCGCGCAGTCCGGGGCGATCCGCTGGACCGCCTCGGACGCCGAGCGGGCCTCGAGGACGCCGGCAGTAGCAGCCGTCACGGAACCGTCCGGCGCCGGCAGCGGCGCGGTCTCCCACCCGCGGGCGGTCTGTCGTAAGGCAGCGTGCTGGAGTTGCGGCTCCGGGGGCGCAAGCGCGACGGCGAGCTTGCCGAGCACCTTATCGAGGCGTTCGCTGGATCGGTCTCGGCGTGTGATGATCGGCGAGATGGAGCGCTTGGAAGTGAGTCTGCTCGGACGATTCGAGGTGCGCGTCGACGACGAGGCGGTTCCGGCCGCGGGCTGGAGGCATGGGCGAGCGAGAGATCTGGTGAAGCTGTTGGCCTTGGCGTCGCGTCACCGGTTGCCGCGTGACCGGGTGCTCGAGGAGCTATGGCCTCGGCTGGGTGTCGACGCCGCGATGGCGAACCTCCACAAGGCGGCTCACCACGGACGCCGCGCGCTCGGCGATCCAGGCGGCATCGTGCTGCGTGGCGGCATGGTGATGCTGGCGCCCGACGCGCGGGTGGAGACCGACGTCGAGCGGTTCGAGGCGTCGTTCGACCCCGCGCGTTACCCGGGAGAGCTGCTTCCTGACGATCCCTATGCGACCTGGGCCGAGGAGCCGAGGCGCGTGTTGCGTGGTCGTTTTCTGGAGGCTCTGCGTGCCGCCGGCCGCTGGGTGGATCTGGCAGAGGCGGATCCCGCCGATGAGACTGCGCAGCTCGCCGTGATGCGGACACGGTTTGCGGAGGGCGACCGGCCGGGCGCGTTGCATGCGTTCGAGCGGTTGAGCGCGGCGCTCGAGGCGCTCGGTCTCACGCCCGGCGTGGAGGCGCTTGCACTCCACGCGCGCATCGCGGGCGGGACATCGTTCGAGAGGGCGCTGGCGGCCGTCCAGGTCGAGCTTGCCAGGGCGCCGCTGGCCGAACGTGCTGCGCTGCTGGCGACGCGAGCCGATCTGTTGATGGCGACCGCGGACCGGGGTGCCGCGGCGGCGTACGCCGAGGCTGCGGCTGCGGCCGGCCCGGAAGGGATGGCGCTGCGGATCCGTCAGGCGTGGGCGCAGCTCGCGGGTGGGGACGCGGTCGCGGCGCGGGCGACGCTTGCTCCGCTCGCGCCTGGATCTGACCCCGAACGCGTCGCGCATCTGCTCGCGCAGGCCGCGGCCGCGTGGTTCGGCGGGACCGCCCTGGAGGCGGGCCGCTTCGCTCTGGAGGCAGAGGCGCTCGCAGCCGCAAACGGGCTCGCGCGCGAGACCCGCATGGCGGTACAGCTGCAGGCTGCGGTCGCCCACAGCACGGGCGATTGGCCGGCTGCGCTTCGAGACGGTCTCGACAGCTCGCTGCTCGCCCCGGAGGTGGCGGACATCTTCTACGACGGTCATGTGTGCGTGGCGGAGTTCGCGCTGACGAGCGGCGAGTCGCTCGAGAGCGTGCGTGCGGTCGCTGCCGAGTTGCATGCGACGGCGCTTCGGTCGGGGGCGCGTCGCGCGCAGGTGTTCGCAGCGACCCTGCTCGGCGAGGCCGCGCTCGTCACGGGTGCGGCCGGTGAGGCGGAGGCCCCGCTTCGCGAGGCGGTTCGGTTGAGTCGCGAGATCGGGGCGGTCTCGGCCGAGGCACTCGCGAGCGTTCGGCTCGGGGAGGCAGCTCACGCCCGTGGTCGAACGGACGAGGGTCGGGCGCTGTTCGACGACGCACTCGTCCTCTCGCGCTGGTCGCCGTTGAGCGGTCACCTGCTGCCGCTCGGGTACGCGGCCCTGCTCGCAGCGAGCGACGATCCCGAACTCGGACTGGAGCGTCTCGAGGATGCTGAGGCATTCCTTCGCGCACAGGAGGTCGTGTGCGCGTACTGCGGGATGGCGTTCCGTGTGGCTGCGGCGGTCGCCTCCGCACGTGCCGGACAGCCGGACCGGGCAGCGGGGTTCCTCGCCGCGGCCGAGGCATCGGTCGGCCTGTGGCGAGGCGGGCCCTGGCCGGCCGCCCTCGACGAGGCACGCGGCGAGCTTTCCGTTGCCACCGGCGACACCGCAGGAGCGCAGGTGCACCTGCGGGCGGCGGCGGACGGGTTCGCCCGCAACGGCCGAAAGCTCGACGCCGCTCGCGTCGACAATCGGCTCGCCGGCCTCGTCTGAGCACTCGGGAAGGTTCGGGGAAGGTCGCGGGCCTAGCCTCCTGCGAAACCCGACCCAGGAGGCTCGAACCATGAACACCTACGCAATCCTTCGCCGCAACGGCTGGCGGACACCCGAGGACCTCGAAGCGGCCGCGCTTCGCTCCCGGCAGATCGGCGACGAGCAGATGCCCGACGACGTCCGCTGGATCCGCAGCTACGTGCTGCTCGAGGAGGACGGCTCGCTCGGAACCGTCTGCATCTACCAGGGCACCGATCCGGAAGCGATCCGCCGCCACGC
>JBOGZX010000276.1:0-1757 GCA_050697615.1 Gaiellaceae bacterium | reverse complement strand
AGATCGGCCCGACGTTGAACTCGACCTACTGGGCCGTGCTCGCCCTCGGCCACGCGTAGGCCGCGACGACGCGCTTCCTCCTCGCGCACGAGACGAAGGCGGGCGGCTTCTCGTGGCTCGTGGGCGGCGAGGCCGATTCGAACGACACCGCAGCGGCGCTCGAGGCGCTGCACGTGGCGCACGTGCGCGGCGCGCCGGTCACCCGCGCGCTGCGCTTCCTGCGCACGTTCGAGAACAAGGACGGCGGCTTCGAGCTGTCGCACGGCCGCGGCTCGGATGCGCAGTCGACGGCGTGGGCGATCCAGGGGCTCGTCGCGGCCGGCCGGAAGCCGCCGCGCAGCGCGTTCGCGTACCTGGCGAAGCTGAGGCGGCCCGACGGCAGCTACCGCTACTCGACCCGGTACGTGACGACGCCGGTGTGGGTCACCTCGCAGGTGCTGCTCGCGCTGGCCGAGAAGCCGCTCCCGTTCTCGCAGTGACCAGGGTCGGGCGCGTCGCGCTCCGGGTCGATCTCGCGGATACTCGCCATGTGCTCGCAGCCATCCTGACGATCGGGAACGAGCTCGTCTCCGGCGACGTGGAGAACACGAACGCCTCGTGGCTGGCGCGCCGGCTCGAGCAGCTCGGCGTGCGGGTGGTGCTGAGCGCCGCCGTCCCCGACGAGCTCGGCCGGATCGTCGAGGTCGTCCGCCGCGAGCACCCGCGCGTCGACCACCTGATCGTCACCGGCGGGCTCGGCGGGACCCCCGACGACATCACGCGCGAGGCCGTCGCGGCGGCGTTCGAGGTTCCCCAGGAGGTCGTGCCGGAGCTCGCGGACGAGCTGCGCTCGCGCTTCACCGGCGATCCCGACTACGTCACGCGCTGGGCGGCGCTCCCCGCGCGCTCCCGGCCGCTGGAGAATCCGCGCGGCGGCGCGCCCGGCTTCCGCATCGAGAACACGTGGGTGCTGCCGGGCCTCCCGGCGGAGATGCGCGAGATGTTCGACCTGTACGCCGAGGAGCTCCGCGGCGAGCGCCCGATCGTCTCCTGGCGGCGCCTCTACCGGACACGGGAATCGACGATCTCGCCCGCGCTCGAGTCGACGACCGGAGGCTGGCCGACCGTCTCCGTCGGCTCCTATCCGAGCTTCGAGCCCGGCGGGCCGGAGGTGGAGATCGTGCTCAAGTCGTCCGATCCGGACGAGCTCGCGGCGGCCGTGGCCTGGCTGGAGAGCGAGCTCGACCGCCTCACCTGATCGCTAACGTGGGCCCGTGGCCGCCGCCCAGCCCGAGACCTATCTCGCCGACCTGAACCCGGGCCAGCGGCAGGCTGTGCTGACGACGGAGGGACCGCTGCTCGTGATCGCCGGCGCCGGCTCGGGCAAGACGCGGGTGCTCACCTACCGGGTCGCCCACCTGCTTGCCGCCTGCGGCGTGAAGCCGAACGAGATCCTCGCGATCACCTTCACGAACAAGGCCGCGCAGGAGATGAAGGAGCGCGTCGAGCGTCAGCTCGGGCCGGTGGCGCGCGCGATCTGGATCATGACGTTCCACTCCGCGTGCGGCCGGATCCTGCGCCGCGAGCAGGTGCGCAACGCGATGCGTCAGCACGCGCGTCTTGCCCGAGCCGGCGCCGGCGATCACGAGCAGCGGGCCTTCCGTGGTCAGCACCGCCTGCCGTTGGGCGGGGTTCAGGTCGGCGAGATACGACTCGGGACGGGCGACCACTTCCCGACTGTAGCTACCGAGTCACGCGGTCGAGCTCGGCGTCCATGT
>JBOGZX010000275.1:0-11027 GCA_050697615.1 Gaiellaceae bacterium | reverse complement strand
CGACGTGCAACCGCACCGAGCTCTACCTCGACGGCGTCGACGAGGCGCGGGCCGTCGACGCACTCGAGACCCTGGCGGGCGAGCCGCTCGACGGCGTCCTGTACCGCCTGCACGAGGAGGCCGCGGCGCTGCACCTGTTCCGGGTCGCAGCGGGACTCGACTCGCTGGTGCCCGGCGAGGGGGAGATCCTCGGCCAGGTCCGCGCTGCGTACGAGCCGGTCGACTGCGGTCCGCTGCTCCATCGTGTCTTCCGGCAGGCGCTGGCGGTCGGCAAGCGGGTGCGGACCGAGACGGCGATCGGCGAAAGTCCCGCGTCCGTGTCGTCCGCCGCTGCGGCGCTCGCGGCCCAGGTCTTCGGCGACCTGACCGGTCGGCGCGTCCTCCTGATCGGCGCCGGCCGCATCGGTGAGCTGGCCGCGGCGAACCTTTCGTCGCGGGGCGCCGAGATCGCGTTCGTCGCGAACCGGACTCTCGAGACGGCACGTGAGCTCGCCACGAGGTTCGGCGGCGAGCCGATCGGGCTGGATCGGCTCGCGTCGTGCCTGGGCACGGTGGACGTGGTGGTCTCCTCGACCGGTTCGCCGGAGCCGGTCCTCCGAGCGACCGAGGTTCCTGCGCGCCGGCGTCGTCCGCTGTTCCTGATCGACATCGCGGTCCCCCGCGATCTCGACGCCGAGATCGCCCGGCTCGACGGCTGCTTCCTGTACGACATCGACGACCTCGAGGCCGTCGTTTCCGAGACGCTCGCGGGCCGGCGCGCGGAGGCCGCGCGGGCCGAGGAGCTGGTGGCCGAGGAATCGTCGAAGTTCCATTCGTGGCGCGCGTCGCTCGACGTGGTCCCGGCGATCGCGTCGCTGCGCGCCCGGGCCGAGGAGATCCGCTCGGCCGAGCTCGCGAAGCTCAACGGCCGGCTCAGCGACGCCGAGCGGCGGACGATCGAGTCGGTGACCGCCCAGATCCTCAACAAGCTGCTGCACCTGCCGACGGTGCGCATGAAGGAGGCGGCGGTAGGCGCGGACGGCGCCGCCTACGCCGACGCGGTCCGCCACCTGTTCGGCCTGGAGGAGGAGTGAACCCGCAGGACGCGCGGCGGTTCGAGCGCCCGCTGCCGGTCGTCGCGCCCTCGGCGTTCCTGCGCGTGAAGATCGGATCCCCGGTCTGCGGGCGCAGCAAGCGCGGAGGGAGGTCGGCCTGTGCTCGTTCGTATCGGGTCTCGCGGCTCTAGGCTCGCGCTGACGCAGGCCGAGCAGGCGGCGGCCGCGCTCCGGGGGCCGGGTGTCGAGATCGCCCTCGTGCCGATCACGACCGCGGGCGACCGCGACCGCACGCGGCCCTTCGGCGAGATCGGCGAGCGCGGCGTGTTCGTGAAGGAGATCGAGGAGGCGTTGCTCGCGGGGCGCATCGACGTGGCGGTGCACTCCGCCAAGGACATGACGTCGTCGGACACGGAAGGGCTTGCGGTCGGCGCCTATCTGCGGCGCGACGACCCGCGCGACGCGCTCGTCGGCGCCGACGCGATCCGGCCCGGCATGCGCATCGGCACCGCCTCGGTGCGACGGCGCGCGCAGCTGCTCGCGCTCGAGCCGACGATCTCGGTGGAGCCGCTGCGGGGCAACGTCGAAACGCGCCTGCGCAAGCGGGACGAGCGCGGTCTCGACGCGATCGTGCTGGCGGCGTGCGGCCTCGACCGGCTCGGGCTCGCCGACCGGATCGGCAGGCGGCTCGACCCGGCTCAGATGCTTCCCGAAGCGGCGCAGGGCGCGCTTGCTCTGCAGGTGCGGGCGGGCGAGGAGGAGCTCGTGGCCCGCGTCGACGATCCCGGGACCCGCAGCCGGGTGGAGCCGGAGCGGCGCTGCGTCGCGATCGTCGGCGCAGGCTGCCTGGCGCCCGTCGCGGCCCACCACGACGGCACGACCCTGCACGCGTTGATCGCCGACGAGGACGGCGCATGGGTCGAACGTCGAAGCGGCGACGATCCCGAGGCGCTCGGACGTGAGCTCGCCGCGCTCGCCGCGGAGCGCGCGCCCGCCGCGGCTCCGCCGAGGTAGCCGCCCGTGCGCGTGATCGTGACACGACCGCGGGCGCAGGCGGGGCCGCTGGTGGAGCGACTCGAGCGGCTCGGCATGGAGGTGGTCGCCTGTCCGCTGATCGAGATCGAGCGGACGTCCGACGACCCGATCGACGCCGCGGGCTACGACTGGGTGATCGTCACGAGCCCGAACGGCGCGGAAGAGCTCCTGCGCCGCGGCCGGAACCTGCCGCGACTCGCCGCCGTCGGCCCGGGCACCGCGGAGGCGCTTCGCGCTCGCGGCATCGAGCCGGCGTTCGTCCCGGTCGACTCTTCACAGGACGGCCTGCTCGCGGAGTTTCCCCGGCCGGCCGGCCGCGTGCTGTTCGCCGCCGCGGAGGGCGCCCGCCGTACCGCGATCGACGGGCTCGGCGCCGACTTCGTGCCGCTGTACCGGACCCGCCTGCTCGCTCCCGAGCCGCCGGCCGGCGACGTCGTCGTCCTCGCCTCGGGCTCGGCCGCGCGCGCCTATGCCCGGCTCGGCGGCGCGGCGCCGGCGGTGACGATCGGCCCCGAGACCTCGCGCGCCGCGCGCTCGGCCGGGCTCGTCGTGGAGCGCGAGGCCGGATCCCACGATCTCGAAGGACTCGTCGCAGCGGTGCGCGATCTGATGGACTTGCGCTCGTGAAGACGATCTCGTTCCTCACCGACTTCGGCCTGCAGGACGACTTCGTGGGGACCTGCCACGGAGTGATCGCGCGCATCGCGCCGAACGCGCGCATCATCGACCTCACGCACGGCATCGCGCCGCAGGCGGTGCTGCAGGGTGCACTCGTCCTGCACGCGACGATCGGATACCTGCCACCCGGCGTCCACCTCGCGGTCGTCGACCCGGGCGTGGGCGGCGAGCGGCGCGCGATCGCCGTGCGTACGTCCGGCGACCGCGTCTTCGTGGGTCCCGACAATGGGCTGCTGATGCTCGCCGCCGACGAGCTGGGCGTCGAGGCCGCCCACGAGCTGGTGGACGAGCGCTACCGGCTTCCCGAGGTCTCTCGCACGTTTCATGCCCGTGACGTCTTCGCTCCTGCGGCTGCTCATCTGGCGTGCGGCGTCCCGGTCGAGGAGCTGGGGCCGCCGGTCGACCCGGCGGAGCTCGTCAGGGTCGAGGTCCCGGACCCGGAGATCGGCCGGACGCAGATCTCGGCCACCGTGCTCGCTGTTGACCGCTTCGGCAACGTTGCGACGAATGCGCGCCGCTCGCACGTCGAGGGCCTCGGCCTCGGCGACGGCGACCGCGCCGAGATCCGGCTGGCGCTCGACCGGTACTACGCCGTCGTGGCCAGGGCCTTCGGCGACGCGGCGCCGGGCGAGCTGATCCTGTACGAGGATTCGTACGGGCTGATGACGCTGGCGATCAGCCGTGGCAACGCCGCGCGCCTGACCGGCGTCTCGCCCGGCGACGAGCTGCGGGTGGCCCGGGAATGAGCGTAGGCTCGACGGAGCTCATAGGAGCGGAAGTCCCGGCTTTGCCGGGGCTGGGAGCGGGAATGCCGAGCGTAGGCTCGACGGAGCGGGAATGCTGAGCTTCGAGCAGCGATTCGCGCGTCTGGTCACGACGGTCGTGGTGCGGGTGCCCGCGCTGTGGCCGATCCTGCGCGGGCCGTTGCGGAAGAACTTCGACCGGCTCGCGCCGGAGTGGGACGCGAGCCGGGTCGACGACCGGCGGCTTGCGGCGATGGCCGCCGCCCTCGACGCGATCGCCGAGGCGCCCGCGCGCGTGCTCGACCTGGGGACGGGTACGGGAGGCGTCGCCCGCCGTGCCTCGGCACGCTGGCCCGAGGCGCAGGTGACCGGCGCCGACGTCTCGACCGGCATGGTGGCCGAGGCGCGCCGCCTCGCAACCTCCGAGCGGCAGCGCTACGAGGTCGCGGACGCGTCGGCCTTGCCGTTCGACGCCGGAGCCTTCGACCTCGTGACGCTGAGCAACATGATCCCGTTCTTCGACGAGCTGACGCGCGTGACAGCTCCGGGCGGGCATGTGGCGATCGCGTACACCCGAGGGCCGCAGACCCCGATCTGGGTGCCGCTCGAACGCGTACGCGCCGAGCTCGAGCGGCGTGGGTTCGCGCACGTTGCGAACTTCGAGGCGAACGGCGGCCTGTCCCTGCTTGCCCGCAAGGGCGACCTGTCGTAGAGTTCCGCCGCACAGAGGCGTTCGCGACGCGGTAGCACCGGTCCGGACGTCTCTTTTCGTGCGGCTACACTTGGCGCCCAGCAACGCGGCGAGGTAGCTCAGCTGGTAGAGCACACGGCTGAAAACCGTGGTGTCGCCGGTTCAAGTCCGGCCCTCGCCATTCGATCCGCGACCTGCAGGCCCCGCAGGGCGCGTCAGCGCGGCGCCCGCGAGCCGGTCGACCAGCGCGCGGGCCATCTCGTGCTTCTCGAGCACCGCGTCGGCTCCCGCTTCGGAGGCTGCCCGGTGCAGCTCGGGATCGGCGTCGCCGGTCAGGACGATCAGGCACAGATGCGGATGGTCGCCGCGCAGCCGCGCAACGGTGGTGACGCCGTCGAGGAGCGGCATGTGCAGGTCGACCACGGCTGCGTCGACCTCGAAGGCGTCCGCGAGCTCGATCGCCTCGAGGCCGTTCGCGGCCGCGCCCACCACCGAGAGCTCCGGCTGCCGGTCGATCAGCGCGCGCAGGGAATCGAGGAAGCGCGCGTCGTCGTCCGCGATGAGCACCTTGATCGGACCGTCCGCCATTGGAGTTGCGTAGCCTCTTCCCGATGAGTTCAGCAGGCACCCGGCGCCCGGTCGCCATCATAGGCGCCGGGCTCGACCTCGGCCAGGGCCGCCGGGGGGTCGACATGGGCCCGTCGGCGATCAGGTACGCCGGGCTCGCCCCCCGCCTGGGCGAGCTCGGGATCGACGTCTCGGACCGGGGCGATGTCCGCGCGGACGCGCCGGAGACGGCCGACGAGGGCGACCCGAGCTGCCGGTACCTGGCGCCGATCCTGGCGGCCTGCGAGCGTGTCGCTGCACTCGTCGACGATGCGGCCGGGCAGGGATTCCTGCCGCTCGTGCTCGGGGGCGACCACTCGATCGCGATGGGCTCGCTCGGCGGGATGGCGAAGGCGCGCGGCGCCGGGTCGACGTTGTGGATCGACGCGCACGGCGACCTCAACAGGCCCGGGACGTCTCCCACCGGCAACGTCCATGGCATGCCCCTGGCGGCCGCCTTCGGATTGGGCGGCGACGGCTTTTCCAGCGACGTGTACCCGACGCCGTCTGTCAGCAGGGCGGCGCTCCTCGGGATCCGGTCGCTCGACCCGGGCGAGCGGGACCTGCTCGCCGAGCTCGACGTCCGTGTGTTCACGATGAGCGAGATCGACCGCCTCGGCGTCGAGCGGGTGCTGTCCGAGGCGCTCGACTTCCTTGCCGGCGGAACCTTCCTGCACGTCAGCCTCGATCTCGACGCGGTCGACCCGATGTTCGCTCCCGGCGTGGGCACGCCCGTGCGCGGCGGGCTCTCCTACCGCGAGGCCCACCTCGCGCTCGAGCTCGTCGCGGCGTCGGGGCGTCTCGACTCCCTCGACGTCGTCGAGGTCAACCCGATCCTCGATCGGGAGAACGAGACGGGCAAGCTGGCGGTCGAGCTGGTCGCGAGCGCGCTCGGGAAGCGGATCCTGTAGCGCTCAGGCCGCGTCCGGCGAACGCTGCTCGTCGGGCTGTGCCGCGGCGGAACGCTCGACGGGCTGCTCCGCGCCGATCCCCGACGGCCGGTAGTAGATCCTCCCCTGCAGCTCCTCCGGCAGGCAGTCCACGGCGAAGCCCTCGCCGTGCTCGTGCGGGTAGACGTATCCCTCGCCCCGGCCGAGCTTGCGGGCGCCGGGGTACGCCGCCGAGCGAAGCGCGGCCGGCGGCAGCAGGTGGCCGCGCTCGCGTACGTCCTGCGTCGCCTTGCCGAGCGCGACGTACGACGCGTTCGACTTCGGCGCCCGTGCGAGGTAGACGGCCGCCTGGGCGAGCGAGAGACGCGCTTCTGGCAGCCCGACGTGCTCCACCGCCTGCGCGGCCGCGACGGCGACCAGCAGCGCCTGCGGATCGGCGTTGCCGATGTCCTCCGAGGCCAGAACGATCATCCGGCGCGCGATGAACCGGCCGTCCTCGCCGCCCTCGATCATAGCGGCGAGGTAGTAGACGGACGCCTGCACGTCGCCGGCCCTCGTCGACTTGATCCAGGCCGAGATGTAGTCGTAGTGCCTGTCGCCGCCCTTGTCGTAGGCGAGAGGCCGCTTGCGTGCCGCGTCGTCGACGTGCTTCTCCTGGAGCGGTGCGCCCTCGGCCCGGGCCGTCTCCACCGAGAGCTGCAGGATGTTCAGCGCGTTGCGCGCGTCGCCGCCCGCGCGGCGGGCGATCAGCTCCTCGACCTCGGGCGGCACCTCGGTCTCCAGCGCGGCCGCGCCCCGCCGCACGACGCCGCGGAGCGTCTCCTCCGGGTGCGCGAGCAGCTCGTAGACCTGGGCACGGGACAGGAGCGCCGAGTTCACCTCGAAGTACGGGTTCTCCGTCGTCGCGCCGATCAGCGTCAGCAGGCCGTCCTCGACGCCGGGCAGGAGCGCGTCCTGCTGCGCCTTGTTGAAGCGGTGGATCTCGTCGAGGAACAGGATCGTCCGGCGGCCGCTCGCGCCCAGGCGCTCCCGTGCCCGGGCGAGCACGTCGCGCACGTTCGACACGGTTGCCGACACCGCCGACAGCTCCTCGAACTCCGCCCCCGTCGTCTGCGCCACGATCCGGGCCAGCGTCGTCTTGCCCGAGCCCGGCGGCCCGAACAGGATCATCGACGGCACCCGGTCCTGCTCGATTGCGAGCCGGAGTGCTTTGCCCGGCCCGATCACGTGCGCCTGGCCGACGAAGTCGTCGAGCGTGCGGGGCCGTAGCCGCTGCGCGAGCGGCGCCGACTCGTCGAGGCGCCGCCCCGCGGCCTCGCTGAAGAGGTCACCCACGACGGAAGTATGCTCTCGGCCGTGACGGACGATGCCGCCGCCGGGAGCCGCCGCCGGCTCCGGAGCGGGATGAGCGAGGTGTGGGGGCAGGGGAGCTATGAGCGGATCGCCGCCAGGCTCGCGCCGGTGCAGGACGAACTCGTCGAGCTGCTTCGCGTCGAGCCGGGCGAGCGGCTGCTCGACCTGGCGACCGGGACCGGCGAGGTCGCCGTGCGAGCCGCCCGGGCCGGTGCCGAGGTGACGGCTCTCGACATCTCGGAGCCGATGCTCGAGAAGGCGCGCCGGCGCGCGGGTGACGAAGGCGTCGAGATCGCGTTCGAGCTCGGCGACGTCGAGTACCTGCCGTTCGAGGACGCGTGCTTCGACGTGGTGTCGTCGAGCTTCGGCATGGTCATGGCGCCCGACCATGCGAACGTCGCCGCCGAGCTCGCGCGGGTCACCTGCGCTGGCGGCCGGATCGGCTTCACCGCCTGGAAGCCGAATCCGAAGCTGGGCGAGCTCTACCGGAGATTCACCGACGAGCCGATCGAGGGCCGAGAGGCGTACGAATGGGGCCGGGAAGACCACGTCGAAGACATGCTCGCCGAGGACTTCGAGCTGGACTTCTCGGACGGCACGCTGTGGCTCGAGGCGTCCTCGGGAGAGGAGATCTGGACCCTCTTCTCGCAGTCGGCGCCGCCCATGGTCGCGCTGATCGCGCGGCTCGACGCAGAACGCGCGGAGGAACTGCACCGCGCGTTCGTGGAGCTGCACGAGAGCTACCGGATACCGGAGGACGGCGTGCGGGCGCCGCGTCGCTATCTGCTCGTCCTCGGACGGCGCAAATGACGGCCCGCGCCGGCCTTCTGCGGCGGCGCTAGCGGCGACCGGGCCGTCTACGCTTGAATTCCGGCATGGCGGAGGAGACGATCCGGCTCGGCGGCATGGCGCTGGCGAACGGCGTGCTGGTGCACGGGCCGAACGCCTGGGCGTGCGCGATCCGAACGGACGAGGGAGAGCTGAAGGTCGCCGCCCGGCGGAAGCGGCTGCGGGCCACCTCCGTCCGGAACCCGGTCCTGCGCGGCCCCGCCCGGATGGCGGAGGCTCTGATGCTGCTGCCGATCGTGAAGCGGGCGCTGCCGGAGGCCCAGCTGCCGATGCAGCGGCCGGGCGTGCTCGCCGCCATGCTCGGCAGCGCGGTGGTGCTGCACGGAATCCGCCGCGCCGACCTGCGCCCCGCCGCACGCGAGCTGGCGAACGCCGCGCTCTCATTGGCGCCGGCCGCACTCGCGCTCCGCGGAGGCGACCTCGCCGCCTACCACGGCGCCGAGCACGTCTCGATCGGCAGCTACGAGCATGGCGTCGCGCGCCCGAAGGAGCACGAGCGCTGCGGGTCGCACCTGGTCGGGCCGATGCTGCTCACCAGCGCGGCCGGCAACATCGCCGCCGATCGGGCGCCGGAGCGGCTACGCCCCGCGGCGAAGGTGACGGCGGCGATCGGCGCGCTCGCCGCGTCGACCGAGATCTTCGGCTGGATGACGCGCAACCCTGGACATCCGCTCTCGCGCGCGCTCGCCAGGCCCGGCCACGAGCTCCAGCACCGGCTCGGCACGCGGGAGCCGAACGCGGCGCAGCTCGAGGTGGCCGAGGCAGCGCTGCGGGCCTGCCTGGAGCTGGAACATGATCACGACGCGTAGGCGTCTCGACCCGGCGGTGTTCGATTTGCCGGTCGAGAAGATGCGCGCCGGTTACTACACCGACGCCTACTTCAACCACACCCGCTCGACCCTGCTCGAGGACGGCCGGCGCCCGCACGTGCTGATGCAGGTGTTCCAGAAGCGGCACGCGTACCTGGGGGGAATGGACGAGGCGATCGCGATCCTGAAGCTCTGTGCCGACGACTGGGGCGCGCTCACCGTGAAGGCGCTCTACGACGGCGACGTGGTCGCGCCCTTCGAGCCGGTGCTGACGATCGAGGGCGACTACACGGCGTTCGCGCACCTCGAGACCGTGTACCTCGGGACGCTCGCGCGGCGCACCCTGATCACGACGAACGTCGTGCACGTGCTTCAGGCCGCCCACGGCAAGCCGATCATCTTCATGCCCGCCCGGCACGACCACCATCGTGTGCAGACCGGCGACGGCTACGCGGCCTACGTCGCCGGGCAGGTGATGGGCTCGCCGATCGGCGTCACGACCGACGAGCAGGCCTCCTGGTGGGGCGGCTCGGGGCTCGGCACCGTGCCGCACGCGCTGATCGCGGCCTACGGCGGCGACACGGTCGCGGCGGCGAAGCACTTCGCCGACTGGGCGCCGGAGGACATGAGCCTGACCGTGCTCGTCGACTACGAGAACGACTCGATGCGCACCGCGCTCGAGGTCGCCGTCGCGCTGGGCCCGCGCCTGTGGGGAGTGCGGCTCGACACCGCCGAAGCGATGGTCGACCGCTCGCTCTGGGGCGAGCTGGGCGACTTCGCACCGACCGGCGTCAACTCACGACTCGTGCACAAAGTGCGCGACGCCCTCGACGCGGCCGGGTTCGGCGGTGTCAAGATCGTCGTGTCGGGCGGCTTCACCGCCGACAAGATTCGCGACTTCGAGACTCGGGGCGTGCCGGTGGACGCCTACGGCGTCGGCTCGTCGCTGATCCGCGGCTCGAACGACTTCACCGCCGACATCGTCATGACGGACGGCCGTCCGTCGGCGAAGGTCGGCCGCCACCGGAGGCCGAGCGACCGCCTCGAGCTCGTCGCATGAGACGCGTCCTGTGGGACGTCGACACGCAGGTCGACTTCGTTCGCCCGGACGGAAAGCTGTCCGTCCCGCGCGCGGAAGAGGCCGCTCCCGCGATGGCACGGCTCGTCTCCGCGGCCCGGGCCGCGGGCATCCCCCACGTCGCCTCCGCCGACGACCACGAGCTCACCGACTCCGAGATCTCGGAGCAGCCGGACTTCCGGACGACCTATCCCCCTCACTGTCTGCGCGGCACCACCGGGGCCGACAAGGTGGCGGAGACGCGGCAGCTCGACCCGGTGCCGCTCGCGCTGACGCACGTACCGGCCCGCTGGCTGCGCGGACGGGAGTTCCTGCTGCTGAAGAAGAGCTTCGACGTCTTCACGAACCCGAACACGGAGCCGCTGCTCTCGCTCCTCGACCCGGACGAGATCGTCCTCTTCGGAGTCTCGACCGACGTGTGCGACGACGCGGCGATCCGCGGCCTGCTGGAGCGCGGCCGGCGGGTCACGTTCGTCGAGGACGCGTCTCGTGGCCTGGACGATGCCCGCACCGTGCGGTGCACCGCAGAGTGGCGAGACAGGGGCGTTCGCTTCGCCTCGGTGGACGAGGTGCTGGCCGAGCTTTAGGTCGGTCAGGTCGATGCCGATGGGAGCTTCTATGCCGCTCGGGTCAAGCCTGTCGAGGTTCGCCTCCGACTTCGCCCTCACCTGGCTTCCCGTCATGTTCTTCGCGCTGATGTGCGTCGTCGTGTGGCTGCTCTGGAAGACGGTCAAGCTGATGCCGCGCGTGAAGCCGATGGAGATCGTGCCCGGCTCCGAGTCGTCGGTCACCTGGGCCGACGTCGCCGGTCTCGACGAGGCGAAGGAGGAGCTGCAGGAGATCGTGGACTTCCTCCGCGACCCGCGCCGGTTCGAGTCGCTCGGAGCCCGCGTGCCGAAGGGGATCCTCTTCCACGGCCCCCCGGGGACAGGCAAGACACTGGCCGCGAAGGCGGTCGCGCACGAGTCGGGGGCGCGGTTCTACGCACAGAGCGCCTCGGCGTTCGTCGAGATGTTCGCCGGGCTCGGCGCGGCCCGCATCCGGAAGCTGTTCGAGGAGGCCCGGAAGAACGCGCCGTCGATCGTCTTCATCGACGAGCTCGACGCGGTCGGTCAGGCCCGTAGCGGACACAGCTTCAACCGCGAGCAGGATCAGACGCTCAACCAGTTGCTCGTCGAGCTCGACGGCTTCGGGCCGCGCGACCAGGTGGTCGTCATGGGCGCGTCGAACCGCCTGCAGGACCTCGACCCCGCGTTGCTGC
>JBOGZX010000274.1:0-7324 GCA_050697615.1 Gaiellaceae bacterium | reverse complement strand
GCCCTTCTCCGTCAGCCGCGAGGCGATCGAGCCGACGATTGTCACCTCGAGACCGTCGAGGATCCAGACCGTTCCGAGCCCGCCGACGACCAGCCAGTGGAAGTTCGACCACGGCAGCCGGTCGAGGCGACCCGGGATGTTCGTCTCGATGACGTTCGTCGTGGGGCTGCTCACAGCGCCGCTCGTTCCCGCTGCCCCGGTCCGTAATCATCGAGGGCAACGTGATCCGCTGCCGCCTGCTGGGACACCGCTACCGCTTCGTCACGGACGGCTCGCGCATGAGCTGGACGTGCGGCCGCTGCGGGCACGAGGGGGGCGTCAAGGAGTACGGGTCGCCGCAGGAGGCGGAGCGCTACGCGAGCGTCTTCGACCGCGAGGACCGCGAGGACCTCGGCCGGCATGCGCCGCTGATCGCCGGACTGCCGCTCCGCTTGATCAGGGTGTGGCGGAAGAGGCGTCTGGGTTGAGCGTCGGAGCGTCGAGCGTTTGCAGAGCCCCTTGCCGCACGTCCACCTCCGCCTCGACCCCGAACGGCAGCGTGATCATCGGGTCGGCATGTCCCGCCTCGAGGTTCCCCAGCACCGGGATCCCCGACGCCTCCGTCCGCCGGGCGACGACGTCCCACAGGGCTTTCGCGTCCTCGGTCGTGTAGCCGTAGGGCCGCGCGACGAGTAGCGCGGCGACGGCGTCGAACAGGCCGAGCTGCTCGAGGTCGGTGAGGTACGCGTCCACGTCGGCCGGCGACGGCGCCTCCTCCGACAACTCGAGCAGGAAGATCGAGCCCGACGGGTCGAGCCACGCGCTCGATCCCTTCAGGTGCCAGCAGATCGTCTCGAGGCACCCGCCGAGGAGCGGACCGCGCGCCCTGCCGTCGCGGATGGCGACCCAGCCCTCGCCCGGTCGCTGCTCGCGCCCCCGCGTCAGGTCCGCCTTGGTGTCCCAGTCGAGCAGCTCGTCCGTCCAGACATCCGATGCTTCCCAGACGATCGGCTCGCCGCCGAACCAGGCCGCTCGGAGGTAGCGATCCGTGTGGGGGAGCACGTGCGGGAACTCGCCGAGCTCGGGCACGAGCGCCGGTCCGTAGAAGGTCGCGAGCCCGGCGCGCTTCGCGAGCGCCCAGTGCAGGACCGCGATGTCGGAGTACCCCTGGAAGATCTTCGGGTGAGCGCCGATCAGGTCGAAGTCGAGCAGAGGAAGGAGCTGGTTCGAGTGGTTGCCGCCGATTCCCGCCAGCACCACGGCGACCTCGTCGTCGGCGAACGCCTCGTGCAGATCGGCGACGCGGGCCTCCGGCGAGGCCGACGCCCAGCCTTCGGTTCGCGCTGCATTCGGCATCAGCCGAACCTTCAGACCGAGCGACTCGAGGTATCCCATGCCCCGCTCCACGCGGTGCGGCCACCGTCCCACCCCGCCGAAGGCGGGCGAGACGATCGCGACGGTGTCGCCGGGGCGAACGCGGCGCGGCTTCGCCCGTGTCTCCATCCGCGCTTCAGTCGAAGGCGAGATAGGGCTCCAGGCCGTGCAGCCCTCCCTCGCGGCCGAAGCCGGATTCCTTGTAACCGCCGAACGGGCTGGCGGGATCGAAGCGGTTGAACGTGTTCGCCCACACGACGCCGGCGCGTAGCCGCTCGGCCATCCACAGGATCCGCGACCCCTTCTCCGTCCACACGCCGGCGCTGAGCCCGTACGGGGTGTTGTTCGCCTTCTCCAGCGCCTCCTCGGGGGTGCGGAAGGTGAGCACGCTGAGCACGGGCCCGAAGATCTCCTCCTGCGCGATCCGATAGCTCTGCGCCACGTTCGTGAAGACCGTCGGCGCAAACCAGTAGCCCTTCTCCGGCAGGTTGCACGGCGGCTGGTAGATCTCGGCGCCCTCCTCCTTGCCCGCCTCGACGAGCTCCACGATCCTGTCGAGCTGCATCCGGGAGTTGATCGCCCCCACGTCGGTGTTCTTGTCGAGCGGGTCGCCGACGCGGAGCGTCGCCATGCGCCGCTTCAGCTTCTCGAGCACCGGCTCGTAGATCGACTCCTGGACGAACAGGCGCGAGCCGGCGCAGCACACGTGGCCCTGGTTGAAGTAGATGCCGTTGACGATCCCCTCGACCGCCTGGTCGAGCGCGGCGTCGTCGAAGACGATGTTCGCGGCCTTGCCGCCCAGCTCCAAGGTCAGCTTCGTGCCGGTGCCCGCCAGCCGGCGCTGGATCGCCTTGCCGACGTCCGTCGAGCCGGTGAACGCGACCTTGTCGACGCCCGCCTCGACGAGCGCGGCGCCGGTGCTGCCGTCGCCGGTGACGATGTTGACGACACCCGGCGGCAGCTCCGCCTGGCGCAGTACGTCGCAGAAGAGCAGTGCGGTCAGCGGTGTCGTCTCGGCCGGCTTGAGCACGACCGTGTTGCCGGCCGCCAGCGCGGGCGCGATCTTCCACGACAGCATCAGCAGCGGGAAGTTCCACGGGATGATCTGGCCTGCGACGCCGAGCGGACGCGGCGTGCGGTTCGGGAACGCGTACTCGAGCTTGTCCGCCCAGCCCGCGTAGTAGAAGAAGTGCGCGGCGGCCAGCGGGACGTCGACGTCGCGCGACTCCTTGATCGGCTTGCCGCCGTTCAGGCTCTCGAGCACCGCGAGCTCGCGCGACCGCTCTGCGAGGATGCGCGCGATCCGGAACAGATACTTCGAGCGCTCCGATCCCGGCAGCGCCGACCAGCCCTCGAAGGCCTCGCGCGCCGCGGCGACCGCCGCCTCGACGTCGGCCGCCGACGCCTGCCCGACCTCGGCGAGCGGAGCCTCGTCGCGCGGGGCGATCGTCGTGTAGTGCTCGGCCGCGTCGACCCAGGCGCCGCCGACATAGAGTCCGTAGCGCTCGCGCAGGCTGACGATGTCGGTCGACTCGGGCGCGGGCGCGTACGTCCAGTCGGCCGGCACGGGGGTGTTGCTGCGCTTGGCGACCTCAGTCATCCGGAGTCCTAGTCAACGGTGAAGTAGTCCTTCGACTGGTACGCACCGGTTCTCTCCTTGCGGAGCTGCATGAGGATGTCATTGAGGAGGCTCGAGGCGCCGATCCGGTAGAGGTCGGGCGTCAGCCAGTCGGGCCCGAGCGTCTCGTGCACCTGCACCAGGTACTGGATCGCGTTCTTCGAGGTGCGGATGCCGCCGGCGGCCTTCATGCCGACCCTGCGGCCGGTCTCGGAGTAGACGTCGCGGATCGCCTCGAGCATCACGAGCTGCACCGGCAGCGTCGCAGCGCCCGGCAGCTTCCCGGTGGAGGTCTTGATGAAGTCGGCTCCCGCGGCCATCGCAACGAGCGAGGCGCGGCGCACGTTGTCGTAGGTGCCGAGCTCCGCCACCTCGAGGATCACCTTCAGGTGGGCGCCGCCGCAGGCTGCCTTGACGCGCACCACCTCGTCGAAGACGGTCGCGTAGCGACCGGAGAGGAAGGCGCCGCGGTCGATCACCATGTCGATCTCGTCGGCACCGAGCGCGACGGCGTCCCCCACCTCGCGCAGCTTCACGTCGAGCGGCGCCTGGCCCGAGGGGAAGTAGGTCGCGACGCTCGCGACCTTCACGCCGGTTCCCGCCAGGCGCTCCTTGGCGGTGCCGATCAGGTTCGGGTAGACGCACACCGCCGCGACACTCGGCACACTCGAATCTGCGGGGTCCGGCCGGATCGCCTTCGAGCACAGCGCCGCCACCTTCCCGGGCGTGTCCTGACCCTCGAGCGTCGTCAGGTCGCAGCAGCGGATCGCGAGCTCGAGCGCCCAGATCTTGGCGTCCTTCTTGATCGAGCGCTTCGCGAGCTCGGCGGCGCGGCCCTCGACGCCGACCTGGTCGATCGAGCCGATCCGCGGCAGCCGCTTGATCAGCGGCAGCTCGAATCCCCCTGGGAGTGCGGGCGCCTGCGCCATCGGCTTCCGAGTGTAGCCCCGGCTCCACGGGCAAGAACACGGCGGTGCCCGAGAGCAGCTCCCCGACCCGTGTCGAGGCGTCGGCGGACGCGCGGTTGGCGACGAGCCTGCAGCGGGTCGGCGGCGACTCGGCGAGGTCGAGCGGCACCTGCTGCGCAGCTTCCCGCACGTATGCGCAGCGCTCGGCCGTCCCGCAGGGACGACGTCTGGCGCCGGCTCGCGCTCGCGAAGCACCACGGCCTCGCCACGCGCATGCTCGACCGGACGTACTCCCCCTACTGTTGAGTAGTTGATGATATGATGACGACATGGCAAAGGATAATCAGCTCGGGACCGTGCTCGACCTGGCGCTCGCGCGTACGCTGGTGCTCCGGCACGTCGACGTGCCGCTCGGCCACCACCACGGCGTGAGCCTGTCCGACCTCGCGCTGCTGCTCGAGCTGCGAGACGCCCCCGGCCGGAAGCTGCGTCGCGCCGAGCTCGCGCAGCGTCTCGGCGTGACGCCGTCGGGGATCGCACGGCAGGTCGCCCCGCTCGAGCGGATCGGGCTCGTCGGCCGCGAGTCGAACCCGCGCGACGCCCGCCTCGCGCTCGTCACGCTCACCGATTCCGGCCGCCGCGTCGCGGAAGAGGCGTCCGCCACCGGCAACGAGGCGGCGGAGAGCGCGCTCGGCGGCCTGTGGGACGCCGACGAGCGCATGCAACTCGCCGGCCTCCTCGCCCGCGTCCGGCGAAGTTAGCTACAGGCCGAGCCGCTCGAGCATCGTCTCGTTGCGGCGCCACTTCGGCGAGGCCTTCACCTGCAGCTGCAGGTAGACCTCGTGGCCGAGGAGCTCCTCGACGAAGGGCCGGGCGGTGCGGCCGATCTCGCGGACCATGGTGCCGCCCTTCCCGATCAGGATCTGCTTCTGACTCTCCGTCTCCGTGTACAGACGAACGTGCACGCGCCGCTCGTCGATCTCCACCACCTCGGCGGTGACCGCGTGCGGCACCTCCTCCTTCGTCAGCCGCAGCGCCTGCTCACGCACGAGCTCGGCGATGCGCGCCTCCAGCGGCATGTCCGTGGTCATCTCGCGCGGGAAGAGCATCGGGCCCTCCGGCAACAGCGAGATCAAGTCGTCGCGCAGCTCGTCGACGCCGTCGTCGAGCTTCGCGCTGACGGGATGGAGAGCGTGGAAGTCGCCGAGCTTCGCGGCCTCCTTCATCTGCGAGGCGATGTGCCCAGGTCGCAGCCGGTCGACCTTGTTCACGACGATCACGACGGGCACGCCCAGCGCGAACACCCGCCGCGCGACATACCTGTCCCCCGCGCCGACGCGCTCGCGCGCGCTCACGACGAGCAGCACAGCGTCGACGTCGCCCTCCATCGCGTCGTCGACCGTCTCCTGCATGCGCGCGGTGAGCGGATCGATCGGCCGCTGCCAACCGGGCAGGTCGACGAGGATCAGCTGCGCTTCGTCGGTCGTGTAGACCCCCCGGATGCGGTTCCGGGTCGTGTGGGGCTTGTCGGAGACGATCGCGACCTTGGTTCCGGCAAGTGCGTTGACGAGCGTCGACTTGCCGACGTTCGGCCGCCCCGCGACCGCCACGAAGCCGGATCTCATCCGGGCAGGTTCCACGTGTCGGGCAGAAGCTCCGCCGCCGACGCCGTGGCGATCGACCCGTCGTCGCGACGGTAGCAGATCTCGTCGATCCGCCACTCGTAGAGCCACTGGCGGCACCCGCCGCACGGCGACGCGGTGATCCCGATCGCGGCGATCTCACCCGGCCGGTAGCCGGCGGTCGCGGCCGCCGTGAGCGCCGATTTCTCGGCGCAGACCCCCAACGGGTACGCGGCATTCTCGACGTTCACGCCCACGAACTCCTGGCCGTCCGTCGTGCGCGCCACCGCTCCGACCAGGTAGCTCGAGTACGGCGCGTAGGCGTTGCGGGACGCCGCCTCCGCCTTCTCCACGAGCTCGGCGGCGCTCACAGGGCAACCTTCCGTAGCCCGATGAATTTCCGGTCCGGCCCCGTCGAAGCCGGAGACTCCGCTCCTGTGAGCTCCGTCGAGCCCACGCTCACGAGAACACCTGGAAGATGACGAGGCTCGCGAGTGCGCCCACCAGGGCGCCGTAGGTGACCTCGAGCGCCGAGTGCACCC
This sequence comes from Gaiellaceae bacterium, assembly GCA_050697615.1. Lineage (GTDB taxonomy): Bacteria > Actinomycetota > Thermoleophilia > Gaiellales > Gaiellaceae > PALSA-600. The sequence goes on along the minus strand of JBOGZX010000274.1, from coordinate 1,281 downwards.
CGGACTCGACCCGCGTCTGCGCGACGAGCAGGGCCATGATCAGCGCGATCGACGAGATCAGGAAGCGGTGGTTGTTGCCGGCGACATAGGTGGCGGCCATCCAGCCGGCGAAGGCGAGGGCCGCGTGGCCCGACGGGATGCCGCCGCGCAGCGGAGTGCCGCGGCCGGTGTACGCCTTCGTCGCAATCACGGCGATGATCGTGAGGACGAGCGCGACGAGCGTCAACTCGGCGGGGGCCTGACGGAGCCGGTCGAGCAGGTCGGCGGAGCGGTCGGCGATCTTGCCGGCGAAGACGAGGTAGCCGACCGCGACGGCGTTCGCCGCGGCGATCAGCACCGCGCCGGCCGCCACGTCCTTCGCGAGCTTCGCCATCGGGTCGAAGGAGGTCGTGGCGATGTCGATCGCCGCCTCGACCGCGCTGTTCAGCATCTCGGCGATCAGGACGAATGCGATCGAGATCAGCAACGCGATCAGCTCCAGCTTCGCCACGTTCACGATCAGCGCCAGCACCAGCACGCCGACCGCGATCGCGAAGTGGATGCGCATGTTCCGCTGGGTGCGGAGCACGTGGATGATCCCCTCGAGCGCGTAGTTGAACGAGTCGAGGACGCCGGGTGCGCGGCGGGTGTTCACGAGCGGAGCGCCTCCTCGCGCGCCTCCATCTCGGCCCCGTGGTCGTAGCCGAGCAGGTGGAGCAGGCCGTGGGTGAGCGGTCGGCGCCATTCGTCGCCGACGACCTGCGGGCAGACGATCACGTCGCCGAGCGCGCGCGGGACACCCTCCGGCACGTCGTCGCGGCCGTCGATCGGGAACGAGAGCACGTCGGTTGGCTCGTCGACACCGAGATGGTCGCGCTTGAGGACCCGGATCTCGTCCTGCGCGACGAACGCCATCCCGAGCTCACCGTCGTCGATCCCCTCGGCGTGCAGGACGCGGCCGGCCACCTCGACCGCCGCGGCCTCGTCGACCGCGACGCCGCTCCGGTTCTCGAAGTCGACCGAGATCATCGGTTGCGCTCGTCCGTGTGATCCTTGTACGCCTCGACGATCCGCTGCACGAGCTTGTGGCGCACCACGTCCTGGTGGCCGAACTCGACGAACTGAATACCTTGGACGTCGGTCAGCACGTCGCGCACGTGCACGAGGCCGGAGCGCGACTCGCGCGGCAGGTCGATCTGCGTCACGTCGCCCGTCACGACGACCCTCGAGCCGAAGCCGAGCCGCGTCAGGAACATCTGCATCTGCTCGGGCGACGTGTTTTGCGCCTCATCGAGGATCACG
>JBOGZX010000273.1:0-8046 GCA_050697615.1 Gaiellaceae bacterium | reverse complement strand
ACGACGGCGAGCGGACGGCCGCCCGCTGCGTCGGCGAGCCACGCCGACTCCATGTCGACGGCGAGCACGTCGTCGTCGATCGTCTCGCGGCTCCCGGGTCCGGTGACGTGGGCCACCGAGAGCATCGGGCCGACGTGTACGCGCAACCCTCGACGTCGGAGCGCGGCGGCGAGCATCGCGCTGCCCGGTACGGGAATCGGATCGGCGTCCTCCGACCGGAGCTCGCTCGCGAGCACCACGTCGCCCGCGCGCAGCCCGGGCGAGACCGCCGCACAGAGACCGGCGATCGCAACACCTCGCGCCTCGACCGCGAGCCCGCGGGCGGCGGCGATCCGCGCCCGCTCCGGTCCCATGCCGGAGCGCAGCACGCGCGTACCCTCGGGGACGCAGAGCACGCGCGCCTCGATGTGCAGGGATGCGAGCACGAGAAGGTCCCTCACGAGCTCGCCCCGAGCACGCGGCCGAGCGCCATCACCGGAAAGACGTCGCGATACAGGTGGTAGTTGAGGTAGAAGTCGCCGGGGAAGCCGGTGCCGGTGAAGTACGGCTCGTCCCAGCCGCCGTCCGCGCGCTGCGTCGAGACGAGCCAGTCGACGGCGCGCTCCACGACAGCTCCGCTCTCGCCCGCCGCATGCAGCGCGAGCAGCGCCCACGCCGTCTGCGACGCGGTCGACGCGCCGCGGCCGCGCCAGGCCGGATCGCGGTAGGAACGCAGGTCCTCACCGAAGCCGCCGTCGTCGTTCTGCACGCTCTCGAGCCACGTGACGGCGCGCCGCACGCTGACGTGGTCGGCCAGGCCGCAGGCCGCGAGCGCAGGGACGGCGGCGCCCGTTCCGTACACCTGGTTCGCTCCCCAGCGACCGAACCAGGACCCGTCCTGCTCCTGCTGGTCGAGCAGGTAACGGATGCCGCTCTGCACGGCCGGCTCGCTCGCGCGGCCCTCGAGCCCGAGGAACTCGAGCACGTGCGCGGTGACGTCGGAACTCGGTGGATCGGTGACGGCGCCGAAGTCGCAGAAGGGAAGCTTCAGCGGCAGCTCGCTCATGTTGTCGACGTCGAACGCGGCCCAGCCGCCGTTCGAGCTCTGCATCCCGAGCATCCACCGGATGCCGCGGTCGACCGCGCCCCCGTCCTCCGCATGAGCGCGCCGCAGCGCCAGCACGACGAGCGCGGTGTCGTCCACGTCCGGGTAGTTGTCGTTCGCGAACTCGAAGGGGAATCCGCCCGGATCGACGTTCGCGCGCAGCGCCCAGTCGCCCGGAACGCGCACCTCGGTTCCCACCAGCCACTCGGCGCCGCGTGCGACGGCCTCGTGCTCCGGTGTCAGCCCGCCGTCGAGCAGCGCGATGACGGCGAGCGCGGTGTCCCAGCAGGGCGACTGGCAGGCCTCGATCCGTCGGCCGTCCGCGTCGTCGACGGTGAAGCTGTCGAGCCCGGCGAATGCCAACTCGAGCACCGGGTGGTCGAGCGGGTAGCCGAGCGCGTGCAGGGCGATGATCGACCACACCCACGGGGGCTGGATTCCGCCCCACGAGCCGTCGCGTTCCTGGCGCTCGACGATCCATTGCTCCGCGGCGCGGAGCGCGCGGCGTCGCAGCGCTCCGATCGGCCTTCGCTCGTACAGGCGCAGCGCCCGGTCGAGGGCGGTGAACGCCCGCGACCACGGGTCGGTGGACGCGTGCGGCGCCACGCCGCTCCGCAGCTCGTCGATGCCGACGGCGACGCGGGTCGAGGGGCGAAGAGCCGAGCAGACCGACAGTGCCACGATCGTCTGGCGTGCCCAGCAGCCGAACGAGTAGATGCTCAGTGGCACGCGCGGCGGCAGGAACATCTGCTCCGGCGGCAGCACGGGCACGTCGTGCCACGACCACAGCGAGAGGAGCGCGAGCCACATCCGCGTGAACACGCGCGTGCTCTCGACGCCGCCGGCAGCCCGGACGAACGTCGCCGCGTCGCGCATGTGCCCGGCATCGACCGGGTCGCCCGCGAGCCGGAGCGCGACGTACGCCTCGACGGTCGTCGAGAGGTCGGGGGGGCCGCCGAAGAACGTCGCCCAGCTTCCGTCCGGGCGCTGCTTCGACCGGATCCAGCGGGCCGTCGCCTCGAATGTTCGCGAGTCCGCCATGTCGAGATACGTGCGCACGAAGAGATCCTCGGACTCGATCGTCACGTTGGTCTCGAGCTCGCCCTTCCACCAGCCCTCGGCGTCCTGCAGCGAGAGAAGGTGGTCGCGTGCTCGCTCGAGCGCAGCGACGCGCTGCGGCGTGGCGAGGCGCGGCGACTCGATGATCGTCATCGAACGGACCCCACCGCTGCGAGCCCGTCCCGTACTCCGCGTCCGGATCCGGCATCCGCGAGCACGGCGCGCGCCGCGGCGTTGCCGCTGCGCACGGCGCTCTCCATCGTCGCGGGCCAGCCCGTGCCGGTCCAGGCTCCGGCGAGATAGATGCCCGCGACGGCGGTGCGCGGCCCCGGACGCAGCGCTCGCGTTCCCGGCACGGCCCGGAAGGTCGCGCGCGGGTCGCGGATCGCATAGGCGTCGAGCACGCGCGCCGAGCGCGCGCGGGGGAGAAGCCGCGCGAGCGCGGGGAGGTAGCGCTCGCGCAGCGCCTCCAGCGGCTCGCCGATGTCCCCGGTCGCCGCCGAGAGCGACAGCGACACGAGCTGCCCCTCGCGCGTGCCCGACGACCCGGTGCGATCGAACAGCCACTGCACCGGCGAGTCGAGCGCGGCCGCGAACGGCTCGCCGAGAACGGTGCGGTCGTAGTGCACGTGCAGGTTCACGATCGGACTCGAGCCGAGAGCGGCGACCGCCCCGGCGTCGACGGCGCCGGGCGGGAGCACACGCGCGGCGTCGTGATTCGGCAACGCGACGATCGCGGCGCCGGTCTCCTCGGCGCCCCCTTCCAGGAGGACGCGACCGGGCGCGACTCCCCGCACGGGCGAGCCGGCGAGCACGCGAACGCCCGCGGCCTCGAGAGCCGCGGCTGCGGCGTCGCCGTGCAGTCGCTGCAACGGCACGCTCGAGATGCCGACGTCCGCGCCGCCGGCCGAGTCGAGCAGGCCCGTGCGGAACACCTGGACGCACTGCGCGAGCGAGGCTTCGTCGGCGGGCAGGTTGAGCGTGGGGATCGTGATCAGGTTCCAGAGCGCGTCGACGGCGCGACTCGATTGCCCGTGCGCGCGGAGCCACCGGCCGAACGACTCGTCGTCGAGCCCCGGCGCTTCGGGGTCGAGCGCGCGCAGCGCGGCCGCGGCGCGCAGGGCCGCCAGGCGCTCGCCGATCGAGAGCGGCGAATAGCGGAGCAGCGTCCCGCCGAGGTGAAGCGGGGCCGGCAGCCGGTTGCGCCGCAGGTAGGCGGGCGGCTTCCCCTCGCGCAGCACCGGGATGCGGAGTCGCTGCTGCCAGTCGATCAGGTCGGCGACGCCGAGCCGGCCGAGCAGCGCCCGGTAGGCGACGCAGCAGCGAAGCAGCACGTGCTGGCCGTTGTCGAGCAGGCGGCCGTCGCGCTCGATCGAGAACGTCGCGCCGCCGAGCCAGCGGCGGCTCTCGTAGAGCGTGACGTCGGCGCCCGCATCCGCGCACTCGAGCGCCGCCGAGATGCCCGCCAGCCCTCCGCCGACCACGGCGACGTTGAGGCCCCTCACGCCGCCCCCACGAGGCTTCGGGCGAGCACGATGCCCTTCTCCCACGGCCGCAGCGAGACGCGGCCGCGGATCGGCAGCTCCGGCCGATGCGCGATCCGTCGCAGCAGGTGCCGGTAGGAGCCCGCCATCGCGACGACGCACGCTGCGCTTCGTCGATCGAGCAGCGGGACGAGCGTCAGCCCGCGTTCGAACCGCTCGAGCGCCCGCTGGGCCTCGAATGCGAGCACGAGCTCGAGCGGCCCTTCGATGCGGCCGTCGACGACCGCGCAGCCGAAGCGGTCGAGATCCTCGGCGGGGAGGTAGACGCGGCCGTCGGCCTCGTCGGCGCGGACGTCGCGCACGATGTTCGTCAGCTGCAGCGCGACCCCGAGCTCCTGTGCGAGACCCTCGGCGGTCGAGCGGTCGGTCGTGTCGAAGACGCCGAGTGCGAGCCGGCCGATCGACCCGGCGACGAGCCCGCAGTACCGCTCGAGGTCCGCGAACGTCTCGAAGGTCGCACCGCGGACGTCGAGCTCGGCTCCGTCGACGAGCTCGTCGAACGCGTCGAGCGGCACCGGCCGGCGTCGAGCCGCGTCGGCGACGGCGACGAAGATCGGATCGGTCGACTCCTCGATGTGTCCCAGCTCGTGCCGGACGCGTGCGAGCTGCTCGAGCTTCTCCTCTCGCGGCAGCGGCCCGTCGGCGATGTCGTCGACGATGCGCGCGAGCGCGTAGACCGCGAGCAACGCCGCGCGCCGGTCGGCCGGCAGCAGGCGCATGCCGGCGTAGAAGCTCGAGCCGGACGCTCGCGCGACGCGACGGCAATGCTCGTACGCCGCGGCGGTCGCGGGGGTCACGATCCCGCTCCGTACGTGCGCAGCACGGCAACAAGACGACGCGCGCCGCTGGGTCGCGGCGCGCGGGCGAGCACCTCGTGGTCGGCCGCCGCGATCGCATCGAGCGCCGCGCGGCCGCCTCCGGCGTAGCCCGCGACCGCGAACCTCGCGCGGCCGCGCAGCCGTCCCACCAGGACGGCCCCCTCGTCGAGCAGCGCCCGCGCGCGGGCGACCTCGAACGCGAGCAGCCGCCTGAACGCGTCGCTCGCACCGGGCGCGCCGAGATCGTCGTCCGAGACGCCGAAGCGCGCGAGGTCCTCGGCGGGAAGGTAGACGCGTCCGCGCCGGAAGTCCTCGCCCACGTCCTGCCAGTGCTCGGCGAGCTGCAGGGAGCTGCAGACCTTGTCGGAGAGCGCGATCCGGTCGGGCGTGGCGGCCTGGAAGACATGCAGCACGAGCTCCCCGACCGGATTTGCCGAGAGGTGGCAGTACGCGAGCAGGTCGTCGAACGTCGCGTAGCGCGACTGAACCTGGTCGCGGCGGTTTGCCTCGATCAGCCGCAGGAACGGCCCGCGCGGCAGGTCGCACGCGCGCGCGCTGACGGCGACGCGCTGCAGCAGCGGATGGGTCGCCGTGCCCGTGTAGGCGCGGTCGAGCTCTCGCTCCAGCTCGTCGAGCAGCGCACGGCGGTCGCCTTCCGCCTCGTCGCCGAGCTGGTCGACGAGGCGCGCGAAGCCGTAGATCGCGGTGAGGTGCGAGCAGAGCTCGCGGCCGACGAGGAGCGGCGCGACGGAGAAGTTCTCGGCCGCGGCCAGCGGCAGGATCGCGCTTTCGTGCGGGAGACGCGCGTCCGCTTCCGTGCGGAGTGCGCCGGCGGTCATTCCCCGATGACCTGGATGAAGAGCTTTCTCGCGCGAGAGCGATCGAGTTCGCAGAAGAAGATGTGCTGCCACGGGCCGAGCATCAGCTTGCGCCCGACGATCGGAATCGCCTGCGACGACGACGACAGCAGCCCGCCTCGCAGATGCGAGTGGCCGTTCGGGAAGTCGGCGGTGTCCTCCTCGAGTCCCTCGGTGCGGATGTCGAGGTCGTCGTGGCGGTAGTAGCGCTCGGACGGGGCGAGCTGTGCGAGCAGGTCGGTGAAGTCCTCCATGAAGCCGCTCTCGTGCTCGTTGATCACGATCGCGCAGGTGGTGTGCGGGGAATAGACGAGCGCCATGCCGTTCTCGACGTCGGCCCGCTCGACGGCTGCGTGCACTTCGTCGGTGACGTCGATGAGCTGGGAGGCCCGCTCCGTCACGAAGTCATGATTTTCGAACTGGTGCTTCATGGCCACGAATTCCCCCGATCGGCCCTCACAAATCGCGGACGAGCCGAATCTACCACCTCGTCAAGATTGAAAACGAACGAGCGTGGACGCGCCGAGCTTCAACGCGAAACGCGCGGCTGCACGCGGGATCCGTTCGGCCTTCTCGAGCACCGACTCGAGCGCGGCGGCGAGTCCGTCGACGTCGTCTTCCGAGAGGGTCAGCGGCGGCAGTCCCTTGATCACGTTCAGGCCGTGGCCGGCGACCTGCGAAAGCACCCGGTGATCGGTGAAGAGCGGCACGACGACGAACTGCGCGAACAGTCCCGGCTGCGCGCGCTCGACGGCCCGCCACGACCGCCTGCCGCGTCCGGGCTCGCCGAACTCGATCGCCCACATCAGTCCGAGCCCCCGCACGTCGCGCACGACCTCGTAGCGATCGACGAGCGGCGCCGTCGCGTCGCGCAGCCGCTCCCCGAGGACGCGGGAGCGCTCGACGAGTCCCTGCTCGTCCAGCTCACGCAACGTCGCGAGGCCTGCGACCATCGCGAGGTCGTTCGGCGCGAACGTCGAGCCGTGCAGCACCGCATGCTCGAGCGAGTCGAAGACGGCGAGCAGGTCGCGCGTCCGGAGCGCGAGGGCGCCCGTGGGGACGTAGCCCCCCGAGAGCGACTTGGCGATCGTCACCATGTCGGGCTCGAGGCCGAAGTGCTCGAACGCGAAGAGCCGGCCGGTGCGGCCGAGCCCGGTCTGGATCTCGTCGACGCAGAAGAGCGTGCCGTAGCGGCGGCACAGCTCCTGCGCCGCAGGCAGGTAGCCGTCCGGCGGCAGGTTGACGCCCTTTCCCTGCACCGGCTCGACGATGAACATGACGACGTCCTCGCGGCGCAGCTCGCGCTCGAGCGCGTCGAGATCGCCCGGCTCCACCTGCTGGCAGCCGACGAGGAGATCGCCGAACGGCTGCCGGAACTCGGCGGCGCCGCTGAGCGAGAGCGATCCGATCGTGAGGCCGTGGAACGCGTGGCCGAGCGAGAGGATGCGCGGACGCTTCGTCGCGCCGCGCGCCATCTTCATCGCCGCCTCGATCGCCTCGGTGCCGGAGTTCGTGAACAGCACCTTGCCGAGGCGCGAGGGCAGCCGCTTCAACAGCTCGCCGGCGAGCGCGCCCGAAAGCCCGTTCAGACCGAGCTGGACCGACCCCGGCGTCTCGAGCTCGAGCGCCTCGAGCAACGCGGCGCGCACCCGAGGGTTGTTGCGCCCGACGTTGAAGATGCCGTAGCCGCCAAGCAGGTCGAGGAAGCGGTTGCCTGCCGAGTCCCACAGGTACGCGCCCTCGGCGCGGGCCCAGCGGCGGTCGAAGCCGATCGCGCGCAGCATGCGGACGAACTGCGGGTTGATCGACCGCGCGTAGCTCGCAAAGGGATCGGCGGCGAGAAGCTCCGGGATCACCCGGACACTTTCGCATGAGCGCCGTACGCGCGGCTATGTGACGCCGGTGGCCCACTGCAGGAGCAGGCTGCTGCCGGCGACGCTCAGCCAGACGAGGCCGCCGAGAACGAGCGGGCGGTGACCGGTGCGGCGGGCCTCGCCCAGGCGGGTCGACAGGCCGACCGCGGCGAGCGCGACGGTGATCAGCACGAGCGCGGCATGCGACAGGGCGTGACGCGCCGACGGGCCGACGAGTCCCGCCGTGTCGATCGCCGAGGCGACCGCGAACCACAGCAGGAACCACGGCACGATCGCCGTCCAGCGGGTGTTGGTGTGCGCGCCGCGCCGTGCGCGCACGACGGCGAGCGTCGCGGCGATCGGGATGATCATCGTCGTGCGGGTGAGCTTGACGAGGACCGCGTACGAGCCGGCGCCGTGGCCGAACGCGAACGCGGCCGCGACCACCGACGACGTGTCGTTGACCGCGGTGCCCGCCCAGAGGCCGTAGGCGTGCTGCGAGAGCCCGAGCGCGTGGCCGAGCGCCGGGAACGTCACCACCGCGACGATGTTGAACACGAAGATCGTCGAGATCGCGTAGGCGATCTCCGCCTCGGTCGCCGCGACCACGCCCGAGACGGCGGCGATCGCCGAGGCGCCGCAGATCCCCGTGCCGACGCCAACGAGCGTCCGCAGCCGATCGCCGACGCCGAGCAGCCGGCCGAGCACCGAGGCGGTGACGAGCGACACGGCGAGCGTCCCGAGCATCACGGGCAGCGACGCGCCGCCGACGTGCGCGACCTGCGACAGGCTCAGCGTCGCGCCGAGCGCCACGATCGCCGCCTGCAGCAC
>JBOGZX010000272.1:0-7461 GCA_050697615.1 Gaiellaceae bacterium | reverse complement strand
GAGCGGATCTTCGCCGTGCTCGAGCCGACGATCCCGGTGGTCGCGCCGCTGCGAGGAGACGGCTACGAGCACGCGGGCGCGGACAGCCTGCTGATCTCGCTGACGCACTACTGGGACTGGACGGGCGCCCCGGTGGTCGCCTTCCCCGCCGGCGACGGCCGGCGGAGCGGCCTACCGACCGGCGTCTCGATGATCGGCCGCGACGGCGCCGACCGGGAGCTGCTCGGCGCGGCGATCGCGCTGCAGCGGAGCCGGGCCGGACGACCCGGCATGTAACAGTCTGTTACGAGCAAGGTGGTTTCGACGAGCCGCCACGCGAACGGCCCGGCCGGAGTGGTCGCGCGCGCGGGGGAGCCATCGAAGCTCCTGCCTGCGCCAGTCCGGCACGATCACCCGGCTCGTCGTAGCTCCCTGATGTTGGAGCGATCGGGTCGCGTTTGAGATCCTGCTCACCCCTCCGGGGGACGCCTGCCGCCGTTCGCGGCCGTTACCTGAGCAGAGATCGCTGGAAGCGATGCGTCACGCCTGCGCGATGCACCCAGCGCTCACGTCCCGATACCGCAGAGCAAGGGGAGCATCCATGAAGAAGCCGATCGTGTTCGCCGCCGCCGTCCTGACGCTGGCGCTCGCCGGAACGGCCGCCGCCGCCCTCGTTCCCGGTGTCTACGACCCGGGCAACACGGGCTGCCCGACCGCAAGCTACAGCGACGGCGTGCTCCACCTCGCGAAGAACTGTCCGGACGCGACGAACGCTGCTGCCTTCGGCGAGATCACCGGCTTCGACGGCCAGGCGTTCGACTCGGGGTCGTTCACGCTGGCATCCGCTGCGCAGTGCCAGGGCGGATCGCCGCGGTTCAACGTCCTCACCTCCGACAGCACGTTCTTCCTCGGCTGCAACAACGTCACGCCGACGACGAACGGCGACGGCACCGTCACCTACAGCTTCGACAGATCGACGATCGCCGCGGCGGGCGGGCAGGTTCCGTTCCCCACCGGCACGATCCAGTCACTGGCCGTTCTCATCGACATCCAGGGCTCGGCCGATGTGTCGAGCATCACCGTCAACGGCGCCGTCCAGGTGCCCACGCCGACGACGTCCGGGACACCGACGTCGAAGTCGGACTGCAAGCACGGCGGCTGGAAGACGTTCACGAGCCCGTCGTTCAAGAACCAGGGCCGGTGCGTCAGCTACGCGGCCCACCACACCGCTCACGGAAAGAGCGGCGACCACGGCAAGAACGCGGTCGCCCACGGCAAGAGCGGCAAGTAGAGGATCGAGCCCGTCCCGGGCGGCAGGCTTCGAGCCGCCGCCCCGGGCTCAACCCAAGAGGGCGGCCGCCACCGCGGCCTGCCCGTAGCTGATCCCGCCGTCGTTCGGCGGGACCAGGCGGTGTGAGAGCACGCGGAAGCCTTCCGCCTCCAGTCGTGTGCGCGTCGAGTCGAGCAGGCGCAGGTTCTGGAACGTGCCGCCCGAGAGCACCACCGTCCGCGGCTCGGCCGCTTCGGCACATGCGGCCGCGGCGCCGGTCGCGACCGTTTCGTGGAACGCTGCCGCGATCTCAGCGCGCGGGCGGTCCGACAGGAGATCCTTGTAACAGTCTGTTACAAGCGAGGTCGTTTCGCCGAACCGCCACGCGTACGGATCGGCCGGCGTGTCGCCCGCGAGCTGCTCCAGCTCGATCGCGGCCTGCCCCTCGTAGCTCACCTCGTCGCGCACGCCGAGCAGCGCTGCGACCGCATCGAACAGCCGGCCCATGCCCGAGGAGAGCGGCGCGTTCACCGCGAGGCTCGCGCGCACCTCCGGCCACCGCTCCCACGGCACCTCGAGCCCCGCACGCTCCAGGTGCACCGCCGCGACACGCCAGGGCTCGCGGATCGCCGCCGCTCCGCCCGGGAGCGGCACCTGTTCGAGATGCGCCACCCGCTCGAAGCCGGCGAGGTTGCAGCGCAGCAGCTCGGCGCCCCACAACGTGCCGTCGGTGCCGAAGCCGGTGCCGTCGAAGACGAGCGCGAGCGCCGGGCCTGTCTCGCCGTGCTCGGCCAGGCACGCGGCCGCATGCGCGTGATGGTGCTGCACGCCGACCAGCTCGGCGTCCTGCTCGAGCGCCCACTTCGTCGACAGGTACTCCGGATGGAGGTCGTACGCGATCACCTCCGGCCGCACGTCGAGCATCTCGAGGTACAGCTCGAGATCGGTGCGGAAGGCGCAGTAGGCGGCCTCCGTGTCGAGGTCGCCGAGGTGGGCGGAGAGGAACGCGTCGCGGCCGCGGACGACGCAGAACGTGCTCTTCAGCTCGGCGCCCACCGCGACCAGCGGACGCGATGCCGCGCCTGGCAGCGGCAGCGCAACGGGCACGTAGCCGCGCGAGCGGCGGATGGGAAACTGACGGCGCAGCACCGAGTCCTCGCAGCGGCGGTGGATCGGCCGGTCGTGCGCGAGGAACGCGTCCGCGATACCGCCGAGCCGCTCGCGGGCCTCGGCGTCGTCGAAGGCGATCGGCTCGTCGGAGCGGTTGCCGCTCGTCAGGACGATGGGCCGGCCGAAGTCGTGCACGAGCAGATGGTGGAGCGGCGTGTACGGCAGCATCAGCCCGAGCCACGGCACCCCCGGTGCAACCGCTGCCGCCACCGGCGCGCCCTTGCGGCGGCGCACGAGCACGATCGGCCGCTCGCGCGAGCGCAGCAGCTCGGCCTCCCCCGGCTCGAGCGTCGCGAGCTCCTCCGCTGCGGCGGTCATGACGGCGAACGGCTTGTCCTCCCGCACCTTCCGCGCCCGCAGGAGCGCGACCGCCTCCTCGTTCGCGGCGTCGCAGGCGAGGTGGTAGCCGCCGAGCCCTTTCACCGCCATGATCCGCCCGTCGTGCAGCAGCGCGACCGCCTGCTCGAGCGGCAGTGAGAGCTGCGGCCCGCACACCGCGCAGCAGACGGGCTCGGCGTGGAAGCGCCGGTCGAGCGGATCCTCGTACTCGCGCCGGCAGTCGTCGCACAGCGGGAAGCCGGCCATCGTCGTGAGCGGCCGGTCGTACGGAATCCCCCGCACGATCGTGAACCGCGGCCCGCACTGCGTGCAGTTCGTGAACGGGTAGCGGTAGCGGCGGTTCTGCGGGTCGAAGAGCTCGTGCAGGCACTCGTCGCACGTCGCGATGTCGGCCGGGATCAGCGCAGTGCGGGCGGTTGGGGCGCTCATGAGAATCGAGAACCCGGGCTCGCCGAGCACGGGCAGCGGCTCGGTGGCGACGCTGTCGACACGTGCGAGCGCCGGCGCCTGCTCGCGCAGGTCCGTGGCGAAGGCGTCGAGCGCGGCCGGGTCGCCCTCGGCTTCGGCGAGCACGCCCCCGCCGTCGTTCAGGACGAAGCCGTCCAGCCCGTGGCGCCGCGCGAGCCCGTAGACGAACGGCCGGAAGCCGACTCCCTGTACCACCCCGGTGACGCGGAAGCGGCGGCGGAGCGCGGTCATCTGCGGCGACAGTCGGGGCAGAGCCCCGCGAGCGTCAGCTCCTCGTCCGCGACCGACCAGCCGAGCGACGCGTCGATCGACGCTGCGAGGCCGCCGAGCTCCTCGTCGTGAACGTGAACGACCGCCCCGCAGCCGCGGCAGACGAGATGATGATGCAGGTGCTCGTGGGCGAGCTCGTAGGTGGAGCGGCCCGTGCCGACGTCGGTGCGGCGGGCGAGCCCTTCAGCGACCAGCAGATCGAGCGTGCGGTAGACGGTCGAGCGGTCGACGCCGTCCACACGATCGGCGATCTCGTCGGCGCTCAGGTGCGCCTCGGGTTCGGCGGCGAGCGCCTGCCAGATCAGGCGGCGCGGGCGGGTGAGGCGCCTGCCGCGGTGCCGGAGCCGCTCCGCGGAGAGAGGGCGGTGCTCGTGTGTGTGGCCGTCGCGCGTCATCGCCCGGAGACGATGATGACAAAGCGGCGGGTTTGCTCCTGCGACCTGGTTGCAATAAGACGGCGGTGAGTGCGCGATTCACGGGGGCGGAGCGGACGCGCCTCGCAGGCTTCGGCGGGGCGGTCGCGCTGCTGCACGTGGCCGGCTGGGGCCTCTTCCTCGTGTACGCGCGCAGCGAGCCCGCGTTGGCGGGACTCGGTCTGCTCGCCTATACCTTCGGGTTGCGCCATGCGTTCGACGCCGACCATATCGCCGCGATCGACAACACGACGCGGACGCTGCTGCACCGGGGGCGCCGCTCGCTCGGTACGGGCTTCTTCTTCTCGCTCGGCCATTCGACGATCGTGTTCGGGCTCGCCGCGGCGCTCGCGGTCGCGTCGAAGACCGTCGACGGCGCGTTGCCGGGGCTCCAGCGGTACGGCGGCACGGTCGGCACCGGCGTCTCCGGGACGTTCCTGTGGCTGATCGGGATCCTCAACCTCGCCGTGCTCGTCGACGTGATCCGGATCTCGCGGTCGCTGCGCACGGGCGAGCTCGACGAGCGGCGGCTCGAGCAGCGGCTGCGCGAGCGGGGTTTCATGAACCGCTTCGTGCTCGGCCGGGTCGCCCGCCTCGTGAGCCGCTCGTGGCACATGTACCCGCTCGGCGTCCTGTTCGGGCTCGGCTTCGACACCGCCACCGAGGTCGGGCTGCTCGCGGTCGCGGCCGGGGTCGCGACGCACCACGTGCCGTTGCCGGCGGTGCTGTCACTGCCTCTGCTCTTTGCCGCGGGCATGTCGCTGATGGACACCGCCGACGGCGCGTTCATGGCCCGCGCGTACGGCTGGGCGTTCGCGAGCCCGGTGCGCAAGGTCTACTACAACGTCACCGTCACCTCGCTCTCGGTGCTGCTGGCGCTCGGGATCGGGACGGTCGAGCTGCTGCAAACGGCGTCGGGTCGGCTCGGCTTCTGGCCCTGGCTGGGCGCTCTCGACCTGGGCCGGCTCGGCTATGTCGTCGTCGGCGCGTTCGTCCTCACGTGGGGTGCTGCGGCCCTCGTCTGGAAGGTCAGGCGGGTCGAGGAGCGGTGGTCGCCCGCCGCCCGCGGCGCGGAGACGACGGATCCGGCCCGTGTTTAGGGCGGCGTGCGGCAGAACACACAACGATCGTGTCGCGATGCAGTCGGGGGTGGTGATCGGAGGGCGTGTGTCTCGCCGTTCCGGGACAGGTCGTCGAGATCGTCGACGAGGCGAACCGCCTCGCGCAGATCGAGATCGCGGGCGTGCGGCGCACGGTGAACATCGGCCTGCTCGACGTGGACGGCGCCTCGGCAGGCCCCGGCGACTGGGTGCTCGTCCACGTCGGCTTCGCGCTCTCGATGGTCGACGAGGACGAAGCCCACGCGACCCTGCGCCTGCTGCAGGAGATGGGCGACGCCTACGAGCAGGAGCTCGAGGACCTCAAGGCGAGCGTGATCGAATGAGCGTAGGCTCGACGGAGCTCACAGGAGCGGAGGTGCCGGCTTTGCCGGCGCCGGAGCGGGGAACGAGTGGGCGCTGCGACGACGGTCACTGCGTCACGTGCTCGGACGAGGGCGTGCCGATGCGGGTCGTCCAGGCAGCGCTCGACGGAGTCGCGTGCTGTGCGGACGAGGACGGCCAGCGCGTCGACGTGCTGACCGAGCTCGTCGGCCCGGTGGCCCGCGGCGACGAGGTGCTCGTGCACGCAGGCGTCGCGATCGCGAGGCTCGCGTGAGGTTCGTCGACGAGTTCCGCGACGCCGAGCTCGGGCGCGCCCTCGCCGCCGAGATCCTGGCGACCGTCGAGCCCGGCCGCCACTACAAGGTGATGGAGGTCTGCGGCGGCCACACGCACACGATCTACAAGTACGGGGTCGACGACCTGCTGCCCGAGAACGTCGAGCTCGTGCACGGCCCCGGCTGTCCGGTCTGCGTGATCCCGATGGGGCGCGTCGACGACGGGATCGCCGTCGCGATGCAGCCCGGAGTGATCTTCACGTGCTTCGGCGACATGCTGCGCGTCCCCGGCGGCGAGCGGACGCTGCTCGAGGCGAAGGCCGACGGCGCCGACGTCCGCATGGTCTACTCGCCGCTCGACGCGCTGCGGATCGCGCGCGAGAACCCTGACCGGCAGGTCGTGTTCTTCGCGATCGGGTTCGAGACGACCGCGCCCTCGACGGCGCTCACGTTGATGCGCGCGAAGGCCGAGGGCGTCCCGAACTTCAGCGTGCTCTGCAACCACGTGACGATCGTGCCGCCGGTGCGCGCCCTGCTCGAGTCGCCCGACCTGCGCCTCGACGGGTTCGTCGGCCCCGGCCACGTGTGCACTGTCGTCGGCGCTCGGCCGTTCGAGTTCATCCCGGTCGACTACGGCAAGCCGGTCGTCGTCTCCGGGTTCGAGCCGCTCGACCTGCTGCAGTCGGTGCAGATGATCCTGCGCCAGCTCGCGGACGGGCGCTGCGAGGTCGAGAACCAGTACGGGCGCGTCGTGCCGTACGACGGCAACCCGGCGGCGCTGCGCGTGCTCGGCGAGGTGTTCGAGCTGCGGCCGCACTTCGAGTGGCGCGGGCTCGGGTTCATCTCGCACAGCGGGCTGCGGCTCTCGGACGCGTATCGCGACTTCGACGCCGAGCACCGCTTCTCGCTCCCCGGCGTGCGCGTCGCCGACCCGAAGGCCTGCCAGTGCGGGGAGGTGCTGAAGGGCGTGATCAAGCCGTTCGAGTGCAAGGTCTTCGGCACCGCCTGCACGCCGGAGCGCCCGATCGGGACGTGCATGGTCTCGTCCGAGGGCGCCTGCGCCGCCTACTACAACTACGGCCGCTTCACGCGCGAGCGGCAGGCGGTCTGACGTGGCGGTCGAGGAGCGCACGGAGAGCCGGGCCCTCGAGCTGATCGAGCGCGTTCGCTCGAAGCCGCTGCGCTTCCGCGACGAGCAGATCACGATGGCCCACGGTGCCGGCGGCAAGGCGACGCTCGGGCTGATCGAGGGGCTGCTCGCACCGGCCTTCGGCCTGGAAGAGCTCGCCGACGCGGGGGCGGTCGACACGCTCAGGTTGACAACGGACAGCTTCGTGGTGAAGCCGCTGCGCTTCCCGGGCGGCTCGATCGGCGAGCTGGCCGTGAACGGGACCGTCAACGATCTTGCCGTCGCAGGTGCGCGCCCCCTCGCGCTCACGCTGTCGCTCGTGCTCGAGGAAGGACTGTCCGCCGACGATCTGCGGACCGAGATCGAGGCGATCGCGGCGGCGGCGGCCGCGGCCGGCGTGCAGATCGTCGCCGGCGACACGAAGGTTGTGGAACGCGGCCGCTGCGACGGCATGTACGTCACGACCACCGGCGTGGGCCGCGCCGACGACAGGGCCCGGCTCGCGCCCTCGGCGCTCCGGCCGGGAGACCGCGTGCTCGTCTCGGGCTCGGTCGGCGACCACGGCGTCGCGATCATGCTCGCGCGCGGCGAGTTCGAGCTCGCCGCGGAGGTCGAGTCCGACACGCGCTCGCTGTGGCCCGCCGTCGACGCGCTGCTCGACGCCGCCGGCACGTCGCTGCGCTGCCTCCGCGACGCGACCCGAGGC
>JBOGZX010000271.1:0-7602 GCA_050697615.1 Gaiellaceae bacterium | reverse complement strand
CTGGAGTTCATCCGCGATGACGAGTGCGTCGAGGTGACGCCGAAGTCGATCCGGCTGCGCAAGGTCGAGCTCGCGATGGGAAAGCGCGCGGCCTCGGCGTCGAAGCGCAAGCGCGAGCGGGAATCGGCCGGTCAAGCGACGCGGTGAACCACCGATCGGGGGCTTCCGTGAAGCGGCGCCGATCGACCACACTCCGACCAGGGAGGCCCGATACGGCGGGGCCCCCGACCTTCACCGACGAAGGAGCGGCATGATCGAGACAGAGCTGCGGCGCAGGCTGCGCGCCTGCGACAGCGGCGGACTGCTGTTCCGCCTGCTCAACCGGTTCTAGCGGCGCGACCGGGGAAAGGGTGTCCGGTATCTGGGTACCGGACACCCATTCGTGTCAGATGCGCGGTGGGACCGGGTCCGGGTCGGGCTCCGGCGGCACGGGCGAGGGATCCGGGGTCGGCGTGGGTGGTACGGGATCGGTCATGCCGAAGGTATGCCCTACAGATGCTTGCGTACACCCGGCTCGTCCGCGATCGAGTCGAGCTGCTTGTCGAGTCCCTCGTCGATCGCCTAGCGCGAGGCGCCGCGGCGGCCGAGCGGCAGGATCGCGCAAGCGAGCGGCCGCTACACGCTCAGGAAGCGGCGGCGAGCCGGGTCGTGCAGCTCGCGAGCCCGCGCTTCTCGAGGTACTGCTGGTGGTAGTCCTCGGCCTCCCAGAAGGGCTGTGCGTCTTCGATCTGCGTCGCGACCGGGCGGCCGAGCCGCTCCTGGACGCGGCCGCGCGAGGACTCGGCCGCGGCACGCTGCTCGTCGTCGGCGGCGAAGATGACGCTGCGATACTGGGAGCCGACGTCCGGCCCCTGGCGGTTCACCTGCGTCGGGTCGTGCTCGGCCCAGAAGACCGCCAGCAGCTGCTCGTACGGCACCTTGTCGGCGTCGTAGGTGACCTCGACCGCCTCGGCGTGACCGGTCCGGTCGGAGCACACCTGCCGGTACGTCGGGTGCGCGACCGTGCCGCCGGCGTAGCCGACGCGCGTCTTCGAGACGCCGTCGAGCCTGCGGAACGCCGCCTCGACGCCCCAGAAGCAGCCGGCACCGAACATCGCAGTCTTCTCCATCACTCCTCCTCCAGGTCGAGCGCGGCCGAATTGATGCAGTAGCGGACCCCGGTCGGCTGCGGGCCGTCCGGGAAAACGTGTCCGAGGTGGCCGCCGCAGGCGGCGCACAGCACCTCGGTGCGCACCATGCCGAAGCTCACGTCGCTCTCTTCCTCGACCGCCTCCGCGTCCGCGGGCGCGGAAAAGGCGGGCCAGCCGCAACCGGAGTCGTATTTCGCCTCGGACGTGAAGAGCTCGGCGCCGCAGCCGGCGCACACGTACTTCCCGTCCTCGAAGGTGAAGTCGTACTCGCCGCTGAACGGCCGCTCCGTGCCCTTCTCGCGCAGCACGCGGTAGGCCTCCGGCGACAGCTCCGCCCTCCACTCCGCCTCACTCTTCACGATCCTGTTCGCCACTCGATCTCCTTTTCTCTCGTCGCCTCTACAGACCCGCTCGCACGCCGTTCGTTACCGGTTGACCGCACTCATGTCGGCGTAGCGGTCGCCCGCCGTCGCGCCGCGGGGAAACGCCTGCTCGAGCCGGTCGAGGTCGTCCGGCGTCAGCTCGACCTCGAGCGCTGCGACGTTCTCGTCGAGATGTGCGGCGCGGGTCGTCCCCGGAATGGGAACCACGTCGTCGCCCTGCGCCAGCACCCAGGAGAGCGCCAGCTGCCCCGGCGTGACGCCCTTCTCGGCCGCGATCGCGTCCACGCGGGCGACGAGGTCGAGGTTCCGCTGGAAGTTCTCCCCCTGGAAGCGCGGATGGAACTTGCGGAAGTCGTCGTCGGCGAGATCCGAGATGTCGCGGATGCGACCCGAGAGGAAGCCGCGCCCCAGCGGGCTGTAGGCGACGAATCCGATCCCGAGCTCGCGGACCGTCGGCAGCACCTCGTCCTCCGGGTCGCGCGTCCAGAGCGACCATTCGCTCTGCAGCGCCGTCACCGGATGGACGGCGTGCGCGCGGCGGATCGTCTCCGCAGACGCTTCCGAGAGGCCGATGTGCCGCACCTTCCCATCCTCGACGAGCTGCTTCAGCGCACCCACGGTCTCCTCGATCGGCGTCTGCGTGTCGACGCGGTGCTGGTAGTAGAGATCGATGTGGTCGATGCCCAGCCGCTCGAGGCTCGCGTCGCAGGCCTCGCGCACGTAGGCGGAGTCGCCGCGGATGCCGCGACGCTCGCCGTTCGGCCCGCGCACGTTGCCGAACTTCGTCGCGATCACGGCCTCGTCGCGATGTCCCGCGAGCGCGCGCCCCAGGAGCTGCTCGTTCGTGAACGGTCCGTACATGTCGGCGGTGTCGAAGAACGTGATCCCGAGCGCGAGCCCCCGCTCGATCGTCGCCACCGCGTCGTGCTCGTCGGCGCGGCCGTAGAACTCCGACATGCCCATGCAGCCGAGGCCGAGCGCGGATACCTCGAGTCCCTGTCCCAGCGTTCGCTTGTCCATCACCCTCACCGTGCCAGAAGTAGCGGGGGCTGCGCGCCGTAGGATGTGGGAATGAGCGACTACACGATCAAGAACCTGAAGAACGACGTCGACAACATGGCCGAGCAGTTCGGACTGGCGCCGAGCCTCGAGGCGCGCTTCGGCCGGAACGCGCTCGAGGTGCAGGGCGGCGGGTTCAGCTACCAGCGCCTCGCACCGGGCTTTCGAGCGCCCACCGGGCACCGGCACGGGGCACAGGAGGAGATCTACGTGGTCGTCTCCGGCAGCGGGGCCGTCAAGCTCGAAGACGAGGTGCGCGACCTGCGGCAGTGGGATGCGTTGCGGGTCGCACCGGGAGTCGCGCGGGGCTTCGAGGCCGGCGCCGAGGGGCTCGAGCTGCTCGCGATCGGCTTCGGCGAGGGCGGCGACGCCGAGATGCTGCCGGACTTCTGGCCGGCGGACGGCTAACCGGCGCGAGCCGGAGCGCGCAGAAGCTCGTCGATCTCCTCCCACTCGACCGCCGTCTGGCGGCCCGCGTCGAACTGACGCTGCAGCTCGGCGTGCAGATCCCGCAGCGCCGGATCGTCCTTCGCCGGCTCGCGGCCGGTGTGCTGGCGGATCAGGAAGATCAGCCCCGCGACGCCCGAGTCCTTCGTGAAGCTGAGCTCGAGCGGGCGGCCGAGCAGCCGCGGCACGTCGAACGGCGCGTACATCCACCAGAACTTGTTCAGCCCGTCGGCGTGGATGCCGGCCCGCGTGCGATGGGCGTCGCGGCCGTAGAGCGGGTACTTCGCAGGCACGGCCTGGCCCATCTCCGCGTACAGGTCGACCAGGTCGTTGAGCGCGTGAAAGTCGGGCAGCGCCGCCAGACAGCCCATTCCCGCCGCGTGGAGCAGGACGCCCTCGAGCGGCGCGTTGCCGCTGCGCTCACCCTTGCCGAGCAGGGTGCCGTTGACAGCGGCACAGCCGGCCCGGATCGCCGCCAGGCAGTTCGCGACCACGAGGTGGGTGTCGTTGTGGGGATGGAACTCGAGGTCCTCGGCCGCGACGCCGGCATCTCGAAGGGCACGGACGAGCCGCGGAACCGAGCGCGGCCACGCGACGTCGTCGTACGGCAGGCCGAGTCCCATCGTGTCGCAGATGCGGAACTTCGGCGGCTCGATCTCGGGATACTCCGATGCGATCTCCTTGACCGCATCGACGAACGGGCGGATGAACTCCTCGGGAGCACGCGTCGCGTCCTCGAGGTGCAGACGTGGGCGCAGACCGGCGTCCAGCACCGCGTGCACGGCGGCGAGATAGGAGCCGGCGGCGTTGCGGCGCCCACCGGGCGTGAACTTGTAGAAGGTGTGGTAGTCGCTCGCCGACGCGAGCATGCCGGTCTCGCGGACGCCGACCTCGCGCACGAGCGCGGCGTCCTTCGCGCTCGCCCGGATCCAGGTCGTCGGCTCCACCGGCGCGCCGTCGCGGAAGCGTTCGAGCGCGCCTTCCAGGATCCTCCGGTCGGCCTCGCGGTAGACGAAGAACTCCGCCTGGCGGAGCGCGCCGGTCGAGCCCGTGAAGGCGCACTGGAGCTCGTAGATGCGGATCCCCTGCTCCACCGTCAGCGGTAGCCCGCCCTGCTGACCGTCGCGATGCGTCGTCTCCGTCGTCCAGACCGCCGCCGGCAGCGCCGCCGGCCGCTCCGTCCAGTCGTAGGCCGGGAAGCCGGCGCGGGGGAACGCCCGCTCGAAGAGCTCCGGCTCAACTGGATCGGGCATGTGCTCGACGCTCATCCCCGCCTCGGCGGCGGGAAAGCCGCCGCCTCCGCTCCCCGAGCAGCTCCGTCGAGCCTACGCTGCATGAGGCCAGGCTAGCTTCGCCCCGATGTGTCGTCAATCTTGATTTGTATAATCAATAGATCGCGATCTCCGGCGACTATCTGACCGCGCACGAAGCCGCGGAGTACCTCGGCGTGTCCCGTGCGACTCTCTACGCCTACGTCAGCCGCGGCTTCGTCGCATCCGAGCCGGCAGGAGCCGCGTCGAGCCGCTCGCACCGCTATGCGCGTCGTGCGCTCGACGAGCTGAAGGAGCGTCGCACCGAGCGGCGAGAGCCGGCTCACGGCGCCCTCGCGTGGGGCGCGCCCGTGCTCGACTCGTCACTCTCGCTGATCGCAGACGGGCGTCTGTACTACCGCGGCCTCGACGCCTGCGAGCTGTCCCGGAACGCGGCGGTCGAAGACGTCGCCCGCCTGCTCTGGACCGGAGCGACGGACGGAGCCGACGAGCTCTTTCCGCTGTCGTCCACGCGGCGCCGGCGCTCCGGCTCGCTCGGCGACCGGCTGTTCGCCTGCCTGGCGGAAGAGCGGGCCTGGCATCCCGTCACGATCTCCGAACCGAACCCCGCCGCGCTCCGCGCCGCAGCCGCGACGATCTCCGCGCTCTTCGACGCCGCCGGAGCCACCGGCTCGGGCTCGCTCGCCGAGCGGCTCGCCCGCGGCTGGCGGGCGCCGGATGCCGGGGCGCTCGGCGCCGCGCTGATTCTCTGCGCCGATCACGAGTTGAACTCGAGCGCGTTCACCGCACGCTGCGTCGCGTCGACGGACGCTCCCATCCACAACGTCCTGCTCGGAGCCCTCTGCGCCTTCGAGGGACGCAGGCACGGCCCCCTCGCCCGGGTCGTCTGCGATCTGCTCGACGACGTCGAGCTGCTCGGCGTCGAGGCCGCCGGGCGGCGCGCTCTGGCTCGGCAGGGGCTGATCCCCGGCTTCGGCCATCGCCTCTACCCCGACGGCGACCCGCGCGCGGTCGCACTGCTCGATCGCCTGGAGCTTGCCGCCGACCACCCCGCGGCGCAGTTGATCGCCTTCGCCGAGCAGATCGGCGCGGCGCCGACGCTCGAGGTCGCCGTCGCCGCGCTCGCGCGGCACCCCGACCTCCCCGACGACGCAACCTTCGGGATCTTCGCGCTCGGACGGGCGATCGGGTGGGTCGGGCACGCGCTCGAGACCGCGGCGCAGGGAACGGTGATCAGGCCGCGCGCACGCTACACCGGCCCGCAGCCGGCGTAGCTCACGCCCCCTTCTGGACCTCGAGCCGGCGCTCGCCCGCCCCGTGGGCGGTCTCGTGGTCCTCGAAACGGAAGCGGACGATCGGCTGCTTCACCGCCCGCACCTCGTCGAGCCGCCGCACCGGCCGGTTGTGCGGCGCCTCGCGCAGCAGCTCGGGCTCGTCGGCGGCCTCGCGCACGATCGCCAGCATCGCCTCGACGAACGCGTCCAGCGTCTCCTTCGCCTCCGACTCCGTCGGCTCGATCATCAGCGCCTCCGGGACGACGAGCGGGAAGTAGATCGTCGGCGGGTGGAAGCCGTAGTCCATCAGGCGCTTCGCGACGTCGAGCGCGGTGATCCCGTAGTCGCGCTTCAACGTACGCGCGCTGAGCACGAACTCGTGCATGCACAGGCGGTCGTACGGCAGGTCGTAGTCGTCCTTCAGGCGGGCCAGCATGTAGTTCGCGTTCAGCACCGCCGCCTCGCTCATCTCGCGCAGCCCCGGGCCGTACGAGCGGATGAAGGCATACGAGCGAACGAAGACGCCGAAGGGCCCGGTGAACGCACGCACCTTCCCGATCGACCTCGGCCGGTCGTGGTCGAGCCGGAAGGTCGCGCCGTCGCGGACGACGACGGGGACGGGCAGGAAGGGCTCGAGGCTCCTGCGCACGACGATCGGTCCGCCGCCGGGCCCGCCGCCGCCGTGGGGCTGCGAGAACGTCTTGTGGAGGTTGATGTGGACGACGTCGAAGCCCATGTCGCCGGGCCGCGAGATCCCGCAGACCGCGTTCAGGTTGGCGCCGTCGTAGTACATGAGCGCGCCCGCGCCATGGAAGATGTCGCGGATCTCCTCGATGTTCTCGTCGAAGAGCCCGAGCGTCGACGGGTTCGTGAGCATCAGCCCGGCCGTGTGCTCGTCGACCTTCGAGCGCAGGTCGGCGACGTCGACGTTCCCGCGCGCGTCGGTCTTCACCGGCGTCAGCTCGTAGCCGGCCATCGTCACGCTGGCGGGATTCGTGCCGTGTGCCGTGTCGGGGATCACGATCTTGCGCCGCTGCTCGTCCTCGCCGCGATCCGCGAAGTAGGCCCGGAAGAGCATCAATCCCGTCAGCTCGCCCTGACTTCCCGCAGCCGGCTGAAGGCTGACCGCGTCGAGCCCGGTCACCTCGCGCAGGATCTCCTGCAGCTCCCACTCGAGCTCGAGCGCGCCCTGCGCCGCGTCGTCTTCGACCAGCGGGTGCAGGTTCGCGAAGCCCGGCAGTCCGACGAGCCGCTCGTTGACGCGCGGGTTGTACTTCATCGTGCAGCTGCCGAGCGGGTAGAAGCCCGTGTCGATCCCGAAGTTGCGCGTCGAGAGCTCCGTGAAGTGGCGGAGCACTTCCGGCTCGGCCAGCTCGGGCAGCCTCGGCGGCGAGCTGCGGGCGAGCTCCGCCGGCACCGCGGGCACGGGCAGGTCGGGCCGCGGCACGCCGATCCCGCGGCGGCCCGCCCGCGACTTCTCGTAGATCAGCTTCACGTCGAGAGGGCCTCGACGAGCCGGTCGATCTCGTCGACCGTGCGCTTCTCGGTGAACGCGACGAGCAGCGCGTCGTCGAGCCCCGGGTAGTCGCGGCCGAGCGGGTAGCCCGCATAGACCCCCTTCGCGCGCGCGCGGTTCAGCGCCTCGCCGGCGTTCCGCCCGGTACGGACGGCGAGCTCCTTGAACGTCGGCCGCCCGGGAAACAGCAGCTCGAGCCCCGCCGCCTCCAGCTCCGACGCCGCATAACCGGCGAGAGCCATGCAGGTCTCCCCCAGCTCGCGCAGCCCCTGCGGGCCGAGCAGGCTCAGGTGCACCAGCCCCGCGAGGGCGAGCAGGGTCTGGTTGGTGGTGATGTTCGAGGTCGCCTTCTCGCGCCTGATGTGCTGCTCGCGGGTCTGGAACGTCAGCACATAGCCGCGGTCACCCGCGGCGTCTACCGTCTCGCCGACGATCCGTCCGGGCAGCCGCCGGGTGAACTCGGAGCGCGCGGCGAGGAAGCCGTAGTGCGGGCCGCCGTAGCTCATCTGGTTGCCCGCGCCC
>JBOGZX010000270.1:0-5644 GCA_050697615.1 Gaiellaceae bacterium | reverse complement strand
GGGCTCGACGGCGTCGTCGCCAAGCGCCGCGACGCCACGTATCTCCCCGGTTCCCGCGACGCGGTCGTGAAGGTGAAAGAGCATCGCAGCGCCGACTGCGTCGTCATCGGGATCCGCTGGAAGGCGGGCGGGCGCGAGACGATCGCGACGCTGCTCCTCGGCCTCTACCGCGAGGACGGCGGGCTCGACTACGTCGGCTCGTGCGCCGTCGGCGCCAGGTTGCGCGCGCAGGTCGCCGAGCGCGTGCTGCCGCTCCTCGACGAGGAGTCCGACCGCCGCTTCTCGGAGCCGAACCGCTGGGGCACGGGCGAGCTCGAGGAGGCGGCCGTCCGTCCCGAGCTCGTCGTGGAGGTGCGCTACGACAAGGTGCAGGGGAACCGGTTTCGCCACGGCACGAAGTTCGTCCGCTGGCGCGAGGACAAGGCTCCGGCCGATTGCACCTGGCGCGAGCTGCGCCCTCCGCGCGACCCGGACGCGCCGGGCGTCGAAATCCTGCTCAGGTAACGGTGACGATCGGGCTGTAGGTGTGCGCCTGCGGGATCCACACGCGCAGCCGCGAGCCCTTGCCGGCACGCACCGTGCGTGAGAAGAAGCCGCGCACCGTCGTCCGGTAGTCGCCGCCCACGGACTGCCAGCGGCCGCCCCGGAACTGCTGCAGGCGGTACGTGCCACGTCGGCCGGGACGGATCTGGCCCCACAGAACGGTGCGCAGCCCGCGTCGGGAGCGCTCGGCGAGCGGGAAACGGAACGCCTGGTACGCGGGCTTCGTCGCGTCCCGAACGGTGAGGAGCCCGCTCTGCCAGCGCGCCGGGTCCGGCTCGTCGCGGACGAGGTAGTGGATCAGCACGTCCACGCGGGGTGCCTCGTACGCGCGCAGCGCCGCCTCGCTCAGGTAGCGGGCCTGAGTTGCGTACGAGACCCCGAGCAGCCGGTCGGGCGGGTTCGTCTGATAGCCGTACTCGGTCAGCCAGATCCGGGTGTGCGTGCCGAATGCCCGGCGAACGTCCGTGAGCAGACGGTCGAGGGTCGCCATCGTGATCGTCATGCAGTGGTCGCAGCCTCCGCTCGTCGGCGTCTCTTTCGGCCGGAGCGGATACGGGTTGTGCGCGTAGGCGTCGAGGCGGGCGTGCGCGCGGGCCATGTCCGCGATCCAGTCGACGGGCGAGACGCCGCCGGTCGAGCCCCGCGGAGCGGTGACTCCGCCTGCGACCTGCACATTCCGGGTCGCGTTGTGGATCGCCACGTACGCCGGGTTCAGCAGCTTCTGGACGTAGACCTTCGCCGAGGTGGGGCGGAGCCAGCGCCGCTGGTTCGGCTCGTTCCAGATCCCCCACATGTGGACGAACGGGTACCGCTCTGCCGCCCGGCGCGCGAACCCGGCGAACGTCCACTTGCTCGTGGGCGCCCAGTTCGGCGCCCGGTCGCCGTTCGCCCAGCGTGGGGAGCCCCACAACGTCACGAGCGGCGCGATGCCCCGCTCGTGCAGGCCGTTCAGGAGGTCGTCGTAGCGCGACCAGTTCTCGGTGGTGCGGGTCGGCTCCACCTCGTTCCAGTTCAGGGTGACGCGGACGACGCCGACGCCGAGGTCGTCGAGGCGGTCGAGCCGCGAGGCGAGCGTGCCGTCGCCGTACGACAGCCACGCGTCGTCCTGAATCCCGAAGCGGATGTAGCGGGAGGCCTTCGCGCTGCCGGCGGCGGCCAGCGTCGCGAGGACGGCGGCGAGCAGGACGATCCGGCGCATCGGGTCACGCTACCGGCATCACTTGAAAGCAATGTAAACACGGTTTCACGGGTTCGCCGGGGGCTCGAGACCGAGCCGATCGAAGCGCGACCGTAGCGACGGCGGAGATCGCCACATCCCGCGCATCGGGTCACCTGCGCCCCGGATCCTCTCCGCCATCGTCTCGAGCGTGAACGCCTCGGGCTCGACGGTCGCGACCTCGTCCCACGCGAGCGGGGCCGAGACGCGGGCGTCGGGCGTGGGGCGGACGGAGTAGGCGGACGCGATCGTGCGATCGCGCGCGTTCTGGCCGAAGTCGACGAACACGCCGACGCGGTCGGCGACCCGCCAGGTGGTCGTCGCCACCCGCTGGTCGTCGATGCGCCGCTCGACCTCCTGCGCGAGGGCCTTCGCGAAGCGCCGCACCTGCGGGAACGGCAACTCGGGCCGGATCGGCGCGAGCACGTGCAGCCCCGTGGCGCCCGACGTCTTCGGGTACGAGCGCAGCCCGAGCTCGTCCATCACGTCGCGCACGACGAGCGCGATCTCCCGCACCAGCGGCCACTGGCCGGCGGCCGTCGGGTCGAGGTCGATCAGGAGGTAGTCCGGGCGCTCGATCTCGGGCACGCGCGAGTGCCAGGTGTGCAGCTCGATGCAGCCGAGGTTCGCGACCCACGCGAGCGCCGACGCGTTGTCGACGATCGCGAACACGGTCGAGTGCCCGCTCGGGAAGCGCACGAAGATCTCGCCGACATAGCCCGGGTGGTTTGCCGGGACGCGCTTCTGGTGGAAGAAGTCGGCCTCGACGCCGCCCGGGAACCGCTTCATGTGGAACGGACGCCGGCGCAGGTGGGGGAGCGCGAGGTCGGCGACGGCGACGTAGTAGGCGACGAGGTCGAGCTTCGTCAGCCCGCAAGCCGGGAAGAAGACCTTCTCGGGGTTCGTGACAGGAACGTCGTTGCCGCCCGCGCGCATGCAGCGAGTATCGTGGAGTCGATGCTGGAGGGTCACCCCATGACCGATGCGACGCTCGAACCCCTGGACGACAACATCGTCGTCGAGACGCTCGACGAGTCCGAGCTTCCGAGCGGGCTGATCGTGCCCGCCAACGAGGCGGCGCAGTGCCGCAGCGGGATCGTCGCAGCGATCGGCCCGGACGTCTCCGCGGTCGAGCCGGGCGACAAGGTCCTCTTCCCGCGCGACGCCGGCTTCGAGGTGCGACTCGCGCGTTCCTCGCACCGCGTGCGCGTGCTCAAGCGCGAGGATCTGATCGCGCGCATCCACGACTGATTCGCCGCGCCGGTACGCTGTCGCGCGTCGGAGGGGTGGCAGAGCGGTCGAATGCGGCGGTCTCGAAAACCGTTATCCGTCGTTAGGCGGATCGAGGGTTCAAATCCCTCCCCCTCCGCCTCCGGCTCAGACGCGGTGCAATGACTGCCAATGCGCTTGAGTCAGATGTGACACCTATCTCCGCCAGCGCTTGAACAACACGAGATTCGGGTACCGTCGAGGCTCCGAGGGAGCTTTGCCGCTGCGAAAGTCTGTCGTCATTGCGTCCGTGGTGGCGTCCGCGGCGCTTCTGGGCGCGGTTGTCCCCAGCCGGGCCGCCTCGGTGCCGCGTCACCGGACGCCGGTCGTTCCTTCGCTCGATCCGGCGGCTACAAGCGCGCTCTGGCAACGGCTCGCGAACGGCCACGGGCGGCTCGCAGGACCCGCGACTACCAACTGTCGGCCGCTTCGGGTCATCTTCTATGCCCAGACGGACTGGCGGCGGCTGGCGACGACGCTGGCGGCGAACGCATCGCCGTGCGCGCAGTACTACATCTCGGTCCCGCCGCTGGTGGGTAACAAGACACAGGAGCGATCCGACGAAGCGTGGCGAATCCGCGCCCTTGGCTCAAACTTCCATGCCCTGGCCGAGATCAACATGTCCGCCTGGCGCACCTGGGTGAATGACGGCGGCGGCACGTGGTACCAGGCGGGAGTCGAGGCCAGGGAGAATATGGCCGCCGCCGGCTTCGACGTCACGCAGGGTGACACGTGGGCGGTGAACGAGTTCGGCTCGGGCGTCCGGCAAGGCACCGGCACGGCGCGTACCGACGCCCGTGACTTCGTTCACGGCCTCTTCGACGGCGACGGAACGCTCCCGACCGCGAAGGGGGTCGTCTGGACGATCGGCATCGGCCAAGGCTTGACCGATACGGCGACGTACAAGACGAACCTCGAGAACTGGCTGCAAGACACGCCGTTCTGGAGCGACATGAGCGCGTACGTGAGCGACTGGTCGCAGGAGGTCTATGGCGACTTTCGCAACTACGGCGTCGCAGGCTCAACGCTTTCGACCCGTCGCGACTATCTGAATGACTTCCTCCAGCACGTGCTCGTACTCGCGAACGCCGGCCCGGACACGATCGCGACCGCCCGCTCCTACCTCCAGACCGCTTATATGCCCCTCGCGAACGCCGCCTGGGCGCACACCTCGGGCTACGGCTGGACCTCGATTGCGTACGACCAGATGGAGAACTACGTGTCGGCGCAGACGTATGCACTCCGCTCGTTCAGCGCGACGCAGGTGCAGGACCGCATGGGCTTCGCGTGGGCGCCGACCAACTCGCTCGGGCTCTCGCCGACCGACTTCACGACGCAGACGGGCGCGATCCTCGACCGGCTGGCGGCCGCCATCCACGACTCGGCGCAGACGGTCGACCCGAACGATCCCGGCGTCGGCGCCTGCGGGCCGCTCGACCAGAACCAGTGGTGCAACGGCCAGATCGACGGCGCCTGGTTCAACGACGCCTGGAAGACCTTCGAGGTCTGGAGCCAGCTCGTGGTCAACTCCGCGGCGCAAACGCTGACCGCCGGAGCGCCGTCGTCGCCGCTGACCGTCCAGCTCCAGAACGGCGCCGGGACGCCGGTCGATGCAGCGAGCAACATCACCGTGACTCTGAGCTCGAGCTCGCCCCAGGGCAAGTTCGCAGCGAGCTCGGCCGGCCCCTGGAGCTCGACCCTGGGCGTGACGATCCCCGCCGGCGCGAGCACGACGCCAGGTTTCTACTACGAGGACACACAGGCCGGGACGCCGACCTTGACCGGGAGCGCGGGTGGCTCGACGAGCGCCACGCAGACGGAGACCGTCAATCCCGGACCGCTCGCGAGCATCGCCGTCTCGCCGGGCTCGGCAACGGTCGCGACCGGCGGCACGCAGGTCTTCAACGCGAGCGGAGGCGATGCGTACGGGAACCCCCTCGCCGTCTCGAGCGCCACCTGGTCGGTGAGCCCGAACTCGCTGGGGACGGTCTCGCCCTCGACCGGCTCGAGCACGACCTTCACGGCCGGCGCCAGCGCGGGCAGCGGCACGGTGATCGCCTCCCTCGACGGCATCCAGGGGAGCGCTGCTGTGCAGACCACTCAGGCGACGCCGCCTACCTACATCCTCACGGTCTCGAAATTGGGCGCAGGCTCCGGCACGATCGCAAGCTCGCCGAGGGGGATCAGCTGCGGAGCGACCTGCTCACACACCTACGGCCCGGGGACGGCGGTGACACTGACCGCGACTCCGGCGGGCGCCTCCGCCTTCACCGGCTGGTCGGGTGCGTGTAGCGGCGCCTCCACTTGCAGAGTCGTGACGAACGCGGATACCACGGTCATGGCCACCTTCAGTCTTGTTCCCAAGCCTTGCCTGGTGCCGAGGCTCAGGAGCAAGACGTTGAAACGTGCGAAGCGGTCGATCAGGGCTCAGGCCTGCACCCTCGGGAAGGTCAAGCACGTCACGTCGAGCACCATCAAGAAGGGTCACGTGATCTCGCAGAAGCCCAGGGCCGGTCGGCGGCTGAAGCATGGGGCCAGGATCAACCTCGTCGTGAGCAACGGACGACCGTAGGCCGAGCTCCCGGCGGCAACCCGTGACCGACGGCGGTCCAGGGG
>JBOGZX010000269.1:0-2785 GCA_050697615.1 Gaiellaceae bacterium | reverse complement strand
GCCGCGAACAGGTCGCGCAGCGTCAGGTTGACGCCGCCGAGCAGGTAGCGCTCGCCGCGCCGTCCGTGCTCGAGCGCCAGCACGTGGCCCCGCGCCACGTCCTCGACG
The DNA here is from genome assembly GCA_050697615.1 of Gaiellaceae bacterium. Lineage (GTDB taxonomy): Bacteria > Actinomycetota > Thermoleophilia > Gaiellales > Gaiellaceae > PALSA-600. The sequence goes on along the minus strand of JBOGZX010000269.1, from coordinate 2,677 downwards.
CTCACCACGTTCAGGCCGGTCGTCCCGACGAAGGCGCGGATCCGCCCGCGCGCGACGCCGGCGATCATCCGGCCGGTCGGCGTCGGCTTTCGGTCGCCCGGGCCTACCGGCGTCGTCGGGTTGACGACGACGGCGTCCAGGCCGTCGCGGGCCGTCTCGACCACGAGCCGCTCTGCCGCCAGCTTCGTACGCTTGTAGGGGACCGCGAGCTCCCAGTCGGGCGGCGTGTCCCGCTCGGTCGCATCGCGCCCGCGCACGGGCCCGCACGTTCCGGCGGTGCTGGTGTAGACGAGCCTGCGGACGCCGCGCCGCCGGCAGGCCTCGACGACGTTCCGCGTCCCGCTGACGTTCACCGCCTCGACGAGCGGCTCCTCCGCCTCGTACGAGTAGAGGGCGGCGACATGGACGACCGCGTCGCAGCCGGCGAACGCACGCTCCAGCGCCGGGAGGTCGAGCAGCTCGACGCGATCGCTCCGGACGTCGGCCCCCGCCTCGTCGAGCGCACGTCGGACATGCGCGCCCACGAAGCCCGACGCGCCCGTGAGGTAGATCCTCATCGTCCAGGCGTAACCCGACCGGCGGCGCTGAAACGCCGCCGGCTCGTCACCAGGCGGTCGACGAGGGCCTCAGGCGGGTCAGCGCATGGAGGATTCCGGCGAAGACGACGACCGTCGCTCCGGCGAGGATCGTGAGCGCCTGGGCCGCCACGGAGAAGGCGACGGCCTGCTCGCCGGCGACGCCGGCGCTGGCGAGCACGGCGGCGCCCACCCCCGCCTGCGTGGCCGCTCCGGCCGGGCTGATCGGCAGCGCCGCCGAGGCTGCGCCGGCCGCCAGGTAGCTCGCAGCAAGCGTGAACGAGACGCCGAAGCCGAGCGCCTCGAGGAGCAGGAAGATGCCGACGGCGCGGGTCACCCATGACGCGGCGACGAGCGCCCACGCCCAGGCTGCGTCGCGCGGCGAGTCGGGTATGTGCCGTCCGAGCCAGTGGGTGAGCCGGTAGCGCCCGAGCCGGTCGTGCGCGCGAAGCCGCGGCAGCGCCGCAACGACCAGTGTCGCGCCCACACCGCCACCCGCGACGATCCCCATCGCGGCCCGGACGGCCACGCCCGTGGGGCCCGCGATCGCGGCAGCGACGGCGAACGGTGCGAGCGCGCCCGCGTCGATCATCCCGAGCAGGAAGAGCGAGAGCACCAGCGTCCCCACCGAGGGGGTGCGGCCCGGCAGCCGCCGCACGATCGCCACCCGGACGGCGTCGTCGAACCGGCCGGGCAGCGCGAGCCCGATCACGGCGGCTGCGCCGGTGGCGGTGGCGAGCGTGAGCGAGCGCGGGCGGTCGGCCGGCCGGAACAGGCGCTGCCAGCCGAACGCCTTCAGCCCGAAGGCGGAGAGGAAGAGCGCGCCCGCCGCCGCCGCGAGCCTCGAGTCCGTGTGGTGAAGCGGCCAGCCGACGCGGTGGAAGCCCTCGGCCACGAGGGCGAGGATCCCGACCGCCGCGACGCCGAAGCCGATGTTGAGGATCCTCCGGACGCGGGGCGTCCGCCAGGCACTGAGGAACAGACGCATCTCGAGCATCCAGGGGCGTAGCAGGCGCTCCAGCACGTGGCGCAGCCGGCCGCGTACGCCGTTCGGCTCAACCGGCGCCCGCACGCGGAGCGGCGGGAGCGGCGGTGCAGGTCTCGCGGGCGCCGCAAGGACGCTGCGCCGCCACGACCAGCGCAGCGGCGTTGCCGCGCGCCGCCACAGGTCCGGCGCGAGCTCCCTCGCTATCCACGCCGAGAAGAAGATCGCGGGAAGCGCGTAGAAGAACAGGACGCCCCAGCCGACGAGCACGTGCGTGAGCGCGAGCGCGGCGACGACGATCGACCCGCCCGCAGTCGCGAGCAGCACGACGAGCACCACGACGGCGAATCCCATCCGGCTCAGCCTCGTCCGGCGGGCGTCACGGCAAACGCGCGCTGCCGGAACGCAGGCTGTCGAGCCGGGCGCTGTCCGCCTCACGCGCGAGCCAGGCCGCCCGGGCCGGCGCGGCGCGCGCGGCTGCGAGCGCTTCGGCGAGCCTGCCGATGGAGCCGGCGCCGAGCAGGTACGGCTCGACCGGCCGTTGCTCCTGGAGAGCAAGCTCGACCGCGGACGCAGCGACCCGCGGAGGCAGCCGCCCGCCGTCGAGCACCGCCCGCGCGGCGAGCTGTCCCGCCGTGAGGGGAGTCGCTCGTCGGAGGGCGCCGAGCAGCCGCTCCTCGAGCCCCTCGGTCGAGGGGGCGAACGGCTCGCCCACGGAGACGTAGGCGCGGGGCCTGCCCCTGCCGAACGGGTCGTAGGCCAGAGCGATCGGCTGGACCCAGCGGGCGCCGCCGCGGCGGACGAGGGTCGAGAAGCCGCCCATCAGCGGTCCGATCGTGCCGTCGGGCGACGGCCGTCCCTCCGGGAACAGCAACAAACGCCCGCCTCCGCGGACGGCGGCCACGAGGCCGCGGAGGTCGTCGAGAGCGTTTCCGGCGCGGGCGCGCCACACCGGCGCCAGCTCGTCACCCGGAAGCTCCCGACGGTCGACGATGCGCCAGAGCAGGTCGGCGTACTCGGGGCAGAGCAGCTCTCCCCCGACTGCCGGTCGCACCGCGCCGAGGGCGGCCGCGCGCCGCTCGACGGCCGCGTAAACGTCGTCCGGCAGCTGCTCGAC
>JBOGZX010000268.1:0-3033 GCA_050697615.1 Gaiellaceae bacterium | reverse complement strand
TCCCGCTCGCGCTCAGAGGCGCGAGCGGGAACGGGCGGAATGAGTCAGCTGACCTTGAACGACCCCTTCATGAACGTCCGGTGCGGGTCGCAGACGTACCTGTAGGTGCCCTTCTTCAGCTTCAGCTTCCACGTGTAGGACCCTTTGGACTGCACCGTCGTCATCTTGTTGACGCCGGGGCCGGTCAGGTGGAAGTTGTGGGTCGAGGCCTTGTCGGAGATCTTGAACACGTACGTGCCGGGCTTCAGCTTCGTGACCTTCTTGCCGTTCTGCGTGAGGGTGATCGTGTAGCCGGGGCCGACGACACCCTTCAGCGTCGGGGTGGCGGCGAGCGCCGACGGAACGGCGAGCGCAGCGATCAGCGCAGCGAGTGCAACGAGCTTCATCTGACTCCTCGGAGGTCGGTGGTGTCTGCCGTCCACAGGGTACGCTCGGCCGCATGGGTCTTGCGGACGTGGTCGCGCCGGGGTCGCTGGTCGAGCCGCAGAGCCGCTACCTGGCCGATCTGATGGGCCGCGGCGTGCAGGGAACGGCCGACGCGGTCGTGCTGCCGTCGTCTGTCGACGAGGTCGCCGCCGTGATGCGCTGGTGTTACGACAACGACGTGCCGCTGACCGCGCGTGGCGGCGGGACGGGGCTCGCGGGCGGCGCGATCCCGGTCGAGGGTGGCGTGGTGATCGGCTTCGAGCGGTTGAGCGCGATCCGCGCCTTCGACCCGCTGCTCTGGCGGATGCACGTCGAGGCGGGCGTCACGACGGCGGACGTGCAGCGGCGCGCGCGGGAGAGCGGCCTGCGCTTCCCCCCCGACCCGGGCGCGGCGGAGCTCTCGCAGATCGGCGGGAACATCGCGTGCAACGCCGGCGGCCCGCACGCGTTCAAGTACGGCGTCACCGGCCGGTGGGTGACCGGCATCGAGGCCGTGATCCCTCCGGGCGAGGTCGTCCGCCTGGGCGGCCCGATCCGGAAGGACGTCGCGGGCTACGACCTGAAGAGCCTGCTCGTCGGCTCCGAGGGCACCCTCGGCCTCGTGACGGCCGCGTGGCTGCGCCTGATCCCGGCCCCCGAGCTCGAGCTGCCCGTGATCGGCGTGTACGCCGACGCCGACGCGGGCGTGTCGGCGATCGAGCGCGTGCTCGGGTCGGGCCTCGTCCCGGCGGCGATCGAGTATCTCGACGCGGTCACGCTCTCGTTCTCGGGCGACGCATACCCGTTCGGGATTCCGGAGGGCGGTGCGTTCATGGTGATCACGGAGGCCGACGGTGCCACGGCCGAGGCACGCCGGCTCGGGACGGAGCTGGTCGAGGCGCTCGCGGAGGGAGCGGTGGCGGTGCATGCGCCGGATGACCCCTCGGACGTGGCCGAGCTGTGGCGCTGGCGCGGCGGCGTCGCCTTCGCGATCCTCGCGCAGCGAGGCGGCGCCTTCAGCGAGGACGTCGCGGTGCCGCTCGACCGGCTGCGCGACGTCGCGCGGGAGACGCTCGAGATCGGCGAGCGGCACGGCGTCCCGGCGCTGTCCTTCGGGCACGCGGGCGACGGCAACATCCACTCGACGTTCCTCTTCTCGGCCGACGATCCCGGCGAGCAGCAGCGGGCGGATGCCGCCTGCCACGACCTGTTCGCGCTGGCGCTGCGGCTCGGCGGCACGGTCACCGGCGAGCACGGCATCGGCTGGCTGAAGCGCGGCCAGCTCGAGCCGCAGCTCGGGCCGGCGGGATACGACCTGCACGGTCGCATCAAGCAGGCGTTCGACCCGAAGGGCCTGCTCAACCCGGGCAAGAAGCGCTGAATCGGGCAGCTCGCCCAGATTCGCGCTCTCAGCTACTGCGTGGCGACCTCACTCACCATTCGACCGTCGATGCCTGGATCTTCTTCCCGGAGGGAGTCGACAACAGCACGTAGGCTCGGCCCCAATGGCGAGGTCGCGTGCGCGGGCAGGGCTCGTCTCCGGCGCGGAGCGTGCCCCGGCACGGGCGCACTTCCGTGCGATGGGGATCGATCCGGCGCGGCTCGACGGCGCGATCGTCGGCATCGCCTCCACCTGGACCGGGACGATGCCGTGCAACCTGAACCAGCGCGAGCTCGCGCGGCGGGTTGCCGACGGCGTCGCCGCGGCCGGCGGCGTGCCGCTCGAGTTCAACACGATCGCCGTCTCGGACAACCAGTCGCAGGGCACTCCCGGCATGCGCGCGTCGCTCGTCTCGCGCGAGGTGATCGCCGACTCGATCGAGCTGATGGTGCACGCCCACGACTTCGACGCCGTCGTGTGCCTCGTCGGATGCGACAAGACGGTCCCGGCGGCGTTGATGGCGCTCGCCCGCGTCGACCGGCCCGCGGTGCTGCTCTACGGCGGCCCGATGCGCGCGGGCCGCCGTCACGGACGCGAGGTGACGATCCAGGATGTCTGGGAGGCCGTCGCCGCCGAGGAACGCGGGCTGATCCCGCGCTCGGAGCTCGACGGGCTCGAACGCGACGCCTGCCCGGGCGCGGGAACGTGCGCCGGGCACTTCACCGCGAACACGATGGCCGTCGCGATCGACTGCCTCGGCATCGCGCGCATCGGCGACGGCCTGATCCCGGCGGACGAGGTCGAGGCGAAAGGCGAGGCCGCCGCGCGCGCCGGCACGCTCGCCGTCGAGCTGACCGAGACGGCTCGGACGTTCCTCGACCGGCGCGCGCTGCTGAACGCCATGGCGGGCATCGCGGCGACCGGCGGCTCCACGAACGGGATTCTCCATCTGCTCGCGATCGCGCGCGAGGCGGGCGTGGACCTGAGCCTCGACGAGCTTGCCGGCGTGAGCGCGCGCACACCCGTGCTCGCGAGCCTCGCACCCTCGGGTCGCTACATGGCGGAGGACTTCCACCGCGCCGGCGGCACGCGTGCGCTGCTGCGCGAGCTCGTGCGCGGCGGCCACGTCGACGGCTCCGCCCCCACCGTCGAGGGCGCGACGCTCGCCGACGCGGCGAGCAAGGGTGCGGCGCCCGACGGCGAGGTGCTCTTCCCGCTGGAGGCGGCGCTCGAGCCGACGGGCGCGC
>JBOGZX010000267.1:0-5725 GCA_050697615.1 Gaiellaceae bacterium | reverse complement strand
ACTCCACCCGGTGCGCGAAGGACAGATCGTTGTCCAGAAGGCCCGCGCCGACGTGCTCGAACAGCAGATACGGCGATCGAGCGCGCGCGATCGCCGCAGCCTCCAGGAAGATGTCCGTCCCCTTCGTGCGACAGATCGTGCCCACCGTTCCAACCGTCCCCCGGTCCGGGCGCAACTCCCAGCCGAGCAGCGGGACGCCGTTCGGCACGGTCAGGACGGGTGTCGTCCCTGCGTACGGGCGAAGCCGCGCCGCCACGGCCGCCGAGACGGCGACGAGTACGTCCGCGGTGCGGGCCGCCCATCTCAGGGCGAGCGAGGACTTTGTCGTAACGTCCGGCAACTCGTGCACGTGCAGCACCACCGGGATTCCGAGGGAGCGTGCGATCGCCGCCTCGGGAAGGACGCGAAGTGTGTTCGCATGAACGACGTGGGGCCGCGCGGCGAGCAGTGCGTGCCGGAACCGGCGCAGATGCGCCGGAGTCGTCGCGAGGCGAGGGACGACGCCCGGCGCCGCGCGCCAGCCGCGGACGCTGTAGGCGATCGGCCGCGACTCGAACACGTTCGGCGCCAGCAACCCCGACGCTTCGTCGACGAGGGGGCCGCGCTCGGGGAACCAGCCACTCGCCGTCCAGCCCAGCTCTCGCAGCCCCTCCAGGCAGTTCACGACAGATCGGCCGGCTCCGAGCGCCTCGGACTCGTGGAAGACGATGAAGAGCCGAAGGAGCCCCGGCGGCCCGACCCGGGCGTCGGGAAGGGTCACCGGCCGCGCCCGGCCGGGGCGCGGTTCCCGAGGATCGCACGTGCCGCTTCACGGCCGCTGCGCATCGCGTGGTCCATGTTCAGGTACTGCCACTCGCCGAAGCGTCCTGCCACCGAGATGTCGTGCTCGGCCAGCCAGTCTCGAATCACCGCCACGTTGCGTGCGTGAGCCAGGTCGTAGATCACGTAGGCCGGCAGGATCTGCTCCGTCTGGATGAATTCCACGCCGTCGCCGTCATCGAGGATCCTCGCTTGCCGCAGGGCCCTCAGCGTTCGGTCGACGAGCGTGCTCTCGTCGACGGGACGATCGGGAGGGTAGGCCACCTCGATGGAGATGGAGCCCTTCCCCGGAGGGACGTTCTCCGGGCTGAAGTTCCCCGGGAACGAGAGTCGGTGGAAGGGGAAGTCGTCCTCGTAGAAGTAGATCCAGTGCATGTCGGAGACGATCGGGCGGTCGACCGCGACGTTGACGCACAGGATTCCCTGGTAAAGAAGCGACGCACACGCCTCGATCACCTGCGTCGGCGCCGCCGGAATCAGGCGAGCCGCCAGATGCAGCGGCAGCGTGAACACGGCTTCGCCGAACGGGACGGCCAGTCCGTTCGAAAACTGGAGCCGGCGGCGGGGCAGGTCGATTTGCTCGAGCTCGTGCTCGAGGTGGATGTTGCCGACACGCCTCGCCAGGGCCCGCGGCAGCGCCTCGATTCCCCCGCGAACCGGGTACCAGAACTCCGCCGTCGCACCGACCTGCTCGACGTCGTCGCCGAGCGCGCCGGCGATCACGCGCGCGAAGTCCGGCGTCGGGACGCGACGACCGATCCAGTTGAAGTCCATCTCCTCCGGCTCGACCGTCCAGACCTTGCGTGCATAGGGGATCATCAGCTTCTCTGCGATCGCGTCGCCGAAGAAGCCGCGCATCCACTCGGCGTAGTTGGTCGGCGCGAATGCTCCGCGCGCCTGCCGTTCGACGGCGTTGACGAGCTCGACCAGACACTCGGCGACAACGGCCCGTGGCAGTCCGTAGAGATGCGCCTGGAACGGAAAGCGGGTGTAGAGGTCGTAGGCAAGGTGGTAGATGAACGCCCGGCGCTCCTGCGCTCTGAAGTTTCCCGAGAGCAGGTCGCGGATCAGCTCCTCGGTCTCCAGATCGGCGGCGAAGAGAATGTGCGGTCCGTAGTCGAACGTGTAGCCGTTGCAGACGATGGAACGTGCATGGCCGCCGACCCGGGCTTCTCGCTCGTACAGCTGCCAGTGTTCCTCTCCGCCCTCCTGGAAAGCGTGAGCGGCGCTCAGCCCCGCGAGGCCGCCGCCGATGATGACGTCCTGCCGCTCAGCCACCTGACGCTCCGGCGTTCCTCGACACGGCCGTGAAGATGGCAAGCAGAGCGACCGGGACGATCGGGATCAGCATCCTCGGATAGGCGGAGAGCACCGCGTGCAAACCGAACGCCGTGAGCGCGAACGCGCCGATCTCGACGACCAGCCGGTCGATGCGCCGACGGCGGCGCACCGTGAGCGCGGCCGCGAGCACGAGGCCCACGAGTACGAGCGCATTCGGAAGCGCGTAGACGAGGCTCGTCGTACGCGCGGATTTGAAGCTGTACGGCCGGTTGAACCACATCCGTGAGATGTTGTCGACAACGTTTCGAGCGAACTTGAACGGATGCATGCGGATGTTGTGCCAGGCCCGTTCTTCGAGGATTCGGTTCTGGGCGTTCAGGTCGAGGCCGATGATGCTTCTGAAGAGAGGCCTGTGCGAGGAGAGGTTCGGGTCGCTGAGAACGTCGTGAGCACCGTGCCAGTCACCTCGGTCCCGAGAGGCGGGAGACGACATCCAGTAGAGCGACATTGCGCCCGAGCTGCCCCAGTAGAACGTGTGCCCGCTGACCGATCGCGTGTAGGCGAGCCACGGGACGCAGAGCACGAACGCGAGGGCGAGCACGAGCAGCGGCCGTCGTCGCTGCGGGCCCCGTCGCACCGCGTAGTTCACGGCCGCCGCGACCAGCAGCACCGAAAGGACCCAGCCGTAGGCGACTCTCGTCAACGCCAGCCCGGCAAAGGACCCTGCGGCGAGGAAGAGGTGTGCGAGACGCCCCTCCCGTTCGTAACGCACGGTTCCATAGAGGACCAGCGTCACGAACAGCACAGCGAGCGGCTCCGTGTGGACGAAGGCGATCACCGTGTAGAAGGGCAGGTACAGAGCGAAGGCCAGCGCGCCGAGGAGGGCCGGACGGAACGGCACGAAGAGCCGGAGCAGCGCGAAGAACACGAGGAGAGCGCCGAAAAGACACACCGGCCCGACGAGCCGCAAATCCGTCAACGTTGCATGGAGCCTCACGAGCGGCGCGAGGACGACGGGCAGTCCGGGGCCGAACCAGAGGTCCGGCGGGGCGTTACCCCCGCCGATGAGCGTGTCGCGTCCGCTGAGGAGGTGCCCGTGCGCGAGGAGACGTGCGAGGCCGACATACGCCCCCTCGTCGTCATAGAGGTTCGCGTTGTACGGCGCGAGCACGGGAACGAGCGAGAAGACCACGAGAAACGGCGCGAGCAGCAACCACCTTCGCCGGCGCACGGCGTTCAGGCTCCGACCGAGGCGGCCTCCCTCACCCGGTCCCGTGATCGTCTGGACGCTCATCGTGGATCGCCGTGCAGGGTAGTGGCGCGGGTGGCGGGTCTGCCGTCGAAAAGCCGACCCGCGGCACCGCCATACTCGGCATCGTGTCTCAGCGAGTCAAGACCGGCCGAGCCGCGCAGACCGGCGTAATCGCCGTGGCGGCGACGATGCTCGCGCTGCTCGGAAGCTCGGCGTTCGCGCTCGTCGTGTCGTTCGCTTCGTACTCGCGGGTGAAGCGCCGGCTCGACGCCTTCGCCTCCGACCACCACGCCTCGCTCAGCCGCCACCGGTTCGCGGTCGCCACATGGGAGTTACGTGCGGTCGCGGTCGTGCTGCTGCTCGCGGTGGGCGCGATCTACATCGGGCGCGGACGCCTCGCGGAGGCGATCGCGCGCCTCGCGGCATCTGTCGCGCGGTCGGTATCCCAATCGTGGCTGGCCGTTCGGACGACGATTCGGCTCGAGTCTCGAGTCCACATCGGCGCGCTGGCGCTGATCGTGCTTGCGGCGGTGCTCGTCCGACTCGACTTCCTCTTCCAGCCGATGCGCTACGACGAGTCGGGAACGTACGTGCATTACGCCTCCGAGCCGTTCTACATCGGCCTGTCCGCATACACGGCGCCGAACAACCACCTCTTCCACACGCTGCTCGTCCACATCTCGACGGTGCTGTTCGGAAACGCTCCGTGGGCGATCAGACTGCCGGCGTTCGTTGCGGGCGTCCTCGTCGTTCCGGCCGCGTATCTCGCCGGACGGCTGCTCTACGGCCGCCACACGGCGCTCGTCGCCGCCGCTCTCGTGGCCGCTTCGTCCCGGCTCGTCGAGTACTCGACCAACGCTCGCGGCTACACGATGTTGACCCTGGCGTTCGTGCTCATGCTCGCGCTCGCGACCGTCCTCGCTCGGAGCGACGAACCGGCTGGGTGGCTCGCGTTCTCGATCCTCGCGGCGCTCGGCCTCTGGACGGTCCCGACGATGCTCTACGCGATCGCGCTCGTCGTCGCCTGGCTCGCCGCCACGATTCTCGTCGAGCGCAAACGGATCCGCACGCTCACGACGCGCCTCGCGCCGGCCCTCGCCGGCGCGGCCCTGCTGACTCTCGCCCTGTACGCGCCGGCGATCGTCGCCTCGGGCCCACACGCGCTGCTCCAGAACGACTTCGTCCGGCCACGCGGCCTCGTCTCGACGGCGCGGGCGCTGCCGCGGTCGCTGTGGGAGACGTTCGCGGGCTGGCAGCGTGACCTCCCGCTCGCAGTCGCGGTCATTCTGGGTCTCGGCGTGGTCGTCGCAGTCGTGCAGCACCGCCGTGTGAGCACCTTTCGAATCGCCCCCGCCCTCGCCACGATCGTGGTACTGCCGATCGTGATCGCGCAACGCGTCGTGCCGTACGACCGCGTGTGGCTCTTCCTTCTTCCGCTGTACCTGATCACCGCGTCGGCCGGGCTGGTCGGCTTGGCGAGGCGGATGCGGACCGTGCTCAGGCTCCCGGCTGCACTCGCGACCGTGACGGTCGCCGCGGTCTCCGTGGCGTGCGGGGTCGGGCTGTCAGCACGTGATGCCTCGACCCGGGCCGTGTACTTCTCGGAGGACACCTCGACGTTCCGGGACGCGCCGCGCGTGGCCTCGTTCCTCGAGCACACGCTGCGGCCGGGCGACCGCGTGCTGGTCTCGCCGCCGGGCGACCTGATCCTCGAGTACTACCTGGGAACGGCGGGACTCGACACCGGGCGACTCCTCTACACGGACTTCCGTGCGAAGCGGCTCTTCGCAGTCGTCAAGGAGGGGCCACGCGAATATCCGCTACCCGAGGTGATCCGGCAGCATCTTTCGCCACGCGAGTCGCGGGGAGTGCGGCCGATTCCGATCCGACGCTACCCGCACTCGGTCGTCTACCGACTCCTGCGCCCGTAGAGGCGATCCCTCGCCGACTTCGCGCCGGCGGCCGCGGAGACCGCGACCCGTCCACGCGCCGACGCCGGGATCAAGACGGACTCCAGACCGGGATCCTCACCCGTGAACCGGCTCTTGTAGCGCTCGGCCCCGCGGAGGAAGCGGTACTCCTCCACACCGTCGTCGAGCGCCTCGCGAATCGTGTGGGCGAGTAGCACGAAGCCCAGCGAGTCCCGATCGTGAGCCGGGTCCCGGCCCGCCTGGTAGTACGACTCGACGTTTCCGAGCCGGAAGCCGTACCAGGCTGCGGCCGGCCTGCCGTCGAGCTCGACGACCCACAGGCGCAACCACCTGCGGGCCAGCGCCAGCCGTGCGATCTCGCGATGGAACGCCTCTGGGCCGAAGCCGCTCCGTCCGCCCCAGCGGGCGCGGTGGAGCGCGAACAGCGTGTCGAGGTCACGGT
>JBOGZX010000266.1:0-9234 GCA_050697615.1 Gaiellaceae bacterium | reverse complement strand
TCTCGCAGATGATCTCGCCGTCCAGCTCGTGCTGCCTGATCGAGCCCGGGAACGGCCCGGTGATGCCGACCGCCCCGGGGCCGTTGGCCACGTAGCGGGTCAGGAACAGGCTCTCGCCTGCGAGCAGCTTCCGCTTGAGGCCGCCCATCAAGCCGCCCGGCATCTCGACGTCCATCGAGATGTCGCCGGAGATGAACATCATGGCGCCGGCCTCCGACGTGAGCCGCTCGCCCGCCTGCAGCGATACGACCACCGCCGGAGCCTGCCCCTCGCGAACCGTCGCCTCCATCCCGTCGACTCTAACTCCCCGAGCCCGGTTCTCGACGCGAACTCACACCCTGCGGGTGTCAGACACTCCCGAAACACGGAACTCCTCAGGCGGAGTCGGCGCTTCTGCCGACGGTTGGCAGCGACTCGCCGCTCGTCTGGAACGTCATCCACGCGCCGGCCGCAACGACGAAGGCCAGGATCACGCCCAGGTAGCTGCCCCACGCCGAGTAGTCGTCGGCCAGGTTCTTGATCACCGCGAAGATCAGGATCAGCGCGCCGAGCGCGAGCGTCGCGAGCCCGTCGGGAACGTTCGACGGCAACTCGACGCCGAACGCGCGGGCGACGACCCACGCGACCAGCACGATCGTCATCAGCCCGAGCAGGACGCCCCAGAACCCGTGCCATGCCGTCCAGGAGTGCGAGAACGGCCCGATCGAGATCGACTGCCAGGGCAGAAACGTGTCGATCAACAGCAGCACGCCGGCTCCGAGAATCAGCTGTCGGCCGAGCGGAAGGCGCTTCACCGGCTCCATGATGGGTTCCCTTCTCGTGAGATATGTGACATTGTTGTCACGAAGGATCTCACAGCCTGCGGCCCAGTCAAGTCGGGCAAAGGGGGCGCGGCCCCCCGCGAAGGGGAGAGTTTCGGGGTGGCCGCAACCCCCGCGCCTGCCGAGAAGGTCCAGCAGGTTTGCTGACGCTACGCGTTCGTCGCCTGCTACGTCAACGCTTGCGCCGGAAAGAGACCACGTCAGCCGGCTTCGACCAGCTCGCGGAGCACGTGGTACGCGCTCGCCTGCGCCTCCTGGATCCGCGGGATGTGCTCGGAGCGCGTGACGATCACGTGGTCTGCGAGCTGCTCCGAGGCGACCCGTCCGCCGTCGTAGCCGACCATCGCGATCGTGGCGAGCCCGCGCCGGCGCGCCTCCTCGAGCGCCAGGAGCACGTTGGCGGAGTTGCCGCTCGTCGAGAGCGCGAGCACCGTGTCGCCCGCGCGGCCGTAGGCGATCACCTGGCGCTGGAACAGCACCTCGGCACCCACGTCGTTCGCGAGCGCGCTGAGGATCGCCGAGCTCTCGGTCAGGTCGAGAGCGCGGCGGTGCGGCCAGCCCTGCGGCGCCGCCCGGAAGTCGGAGACCACGTCCTCGGCGTCGGTCGCCGAGCCGCCGTTGCCGAACGCGAGCAGCGTCCCCTCCCCCTGCAATTCAGCCGCCGCCGCCTCGAGCGCCTCGCGCCCCTCGCCGAGCGTCTGCTGGCGCAGCGCGCCCGCCTCGTCGGCCTTCATCAGCACCGACCGGGCGACGTCCTCGACGACCGCGTCGAGATCCTCGTCGCCCCTACCGAGGAACGGGTAGAGGAACGAGGAGGCGCCGGCGCCGGCGTCCGAGCCGCCGAGGTGGTCGAAGAAGACGTGCACCAGCTCCCAGACGACGTGGTAGAGCGTCTCGCAGAGCTCCTGCCGCACGAACGGATCGTCGGTGGGCGGATCGAAGCGCCACTCCTCGTCGCCGACCGTGAACCGCAGCGGCTCGAAGGCGATCGTGGCATCGTCGGGCCCCGTGAGCGGCTCGACCTCGTGCCCCGCGACGGCGAGCGCCGGGAGCGCGCGCTTGCCGACGATCACCGGGTGGACGAACTCGACCGCCACGTGGTGCGCGTCCGACCACGCCTGCGGCGAGCCGCCGACCGCGAGCAGCCGGCCGCCGCGCTGGAAGCGGCGCGCCAGGTCGCGGCAGAGCAGCGCGATGCGCTCGGACTCGGCCGCGAAGAACTCGGCGTTCGCGGCCGTTCGGCCGGCCAGGAGCTGCGTCACGCGATCGCCGGCTCGCGCACCGCCCGCTCCAGCCAGCTGCGCCACTCGTCGACGCCCTCGCCCGTGCGCGCGCTGAGCAGGATCCGCGGCACGTGCGGATTGACCGCGTCGAGGTGGTGCAGGAACTTCTCCAGGTCGAAGTCGAGGTGGGGCAGCAGGTCGATCTTGTTGACGAGCACGAGCTCGCAGGCGCGGAACATCAGCGGGTACTTGAGCGGCTTGTCCTCCCCCTCCGTCACCGACGAGACCATCACGCGGTGGTGCTCGCCGACCGCGAACTCGGCCGGGCAGACGAGGTTGCCGACGTTCTCGATCACGAGCACGTCGAGCTCCTCGAGCGGCAGTGCCGGTAACGCCGAACGGACCATGTTCGCGTCGAGATGGCACTCGCCGCCGAAGCCCGGGTCGGTGTTCAGCTGCGTCACGGGAATGTGCAGCGTCGCGAGGCGGTCGGCGTCGAGGCTTCCCTGGACGTCGCCCTCGAGCACGCCGAGACGCAGGTCGAGCCCGCGTGCGACCGCCTCGAGCACCGAGGTCTTCCCGGCGCCCGGCGAGCCCATCAGGTTGCAGACGACGACGCCGGCGTGCTCGAAGTCGTGCCGGTTCTCGTGGGCGATCGTCTCGTTGGCGTCGAGGATGCCCTCGACGACCCGCACGCGTGTTCTGTGCATCACATCTTCTCGATCTTCAGGTACCGCATCAGCGGCCCGCGCTGCATGACGAGCACAGCAGCGGCGAGGCCGACGAACGCGAGCATTGCCTTCATGACTCCGCACCGCCTTTCGATCGTTCGGACAACAACTCCTCGACGAGCGCGCGGACGGCCGGCACGGCCTCCTCGATCGCGGCCCGCACCGGCCCGCTCAACTCGACCAGCACGTCGCCGCCGGCGTCCGGGTCCGCCACGTGCGCGGGCTCGCACGCCAGCACGAGCGTCCGCTCCGGGTTACCCCCCAGCTCCCGCGCGAGCCGCAGCACGCGCACGGGATCCATGCCGTGCGTATCGATGTCGGCCGCGTCCTCGTCGGCCGGCGGCTCGACGACTGCCAGCGTTCCGGGCCGCTCCCCGAGCGGCGCCGCGTCGATCAGCACCGCCGCCTCGTAGCCGCTCGCCAGGGCGTAGGCGAGGTCGAAGCCGCGGATCCCGTAGTCGACAACGTCCACGCCGTCGGGCATCGGCTGGTCGGCGAGCCGCTTCGCCACTTCGCAGCCGAAGCCGTCGTCGCCGAGAAAGATGTTGCCTATGCCGGCGACGAGCACCCGTGCCAGCGGCTCGACCTCCTCGGGCGCGAAGAAGAAGCGGTGCCCGGGAACGGCGGGTCCGAGGTCGCGGCCCGGATCGTCGTGGGGCGAGATCGCCAGGCGGATCCCGCCCTCCATCAGCTCCTCGATCCCGACGACGACTCCCGTACGACCGTCGAGCGCGGCGGAGTGGACGTCACGCAGGTCGGCCGGGTGCAGGCGCACGCGCGAGCCGCACCGGAGCTCCACCCCGGCGACGGCCACGCTCTCCGGCGCAGCACGCTCCAGCTCGCTCCACATCTCCATGCTCAACGGCCCTCGACCCGACGCAGCTCGCGCGTCTCGTCGAGCAGCCGGCCGTTCAGCCGCATCAGGTCCTCGTCGCCCATGGCCTCCGTCCGCTCCAGCATCGCCCGCGCCCTCGGATCGCCGGCGCGCAGCTCGCGCTTCTCGTCGTCGGTCAGGCCGAGGATGTTCAGGACGAGCAGCTGGTCGATCTCGCCGCCGTCGAAGAAGTCGCCGGGGCTTTCGGGCGCGACGCGCGCGTAGTCGGGGAGGATGATCGGAGCGGCCAGGATCGTCGAACGCTCGCCCTCCTCGCCGACGAGCACCGGCCAGAGTCCGTCGGAGTGCAGCCCGGCCGCCGCGGCCTCCAGCCGCTCCGGCGGCTCGATCGTGGAGACGAGCTCGCCGCTCCGGGCGCGCAGCACGGCGTGGGCCGAGAGCATGCTTCGTCGGACGGCGCCGTCGCGCTCGACCTGCGGCCAGCCGCTGTCGTTCTCGAGGCTCACGCGGATCCGATGCAGCCCTTCCTCGAGAGCCTCGACGCTTGCCACGACGTGCCCCTCGAGCTGCTGCCAGCGCCGCACGAGCGCGCCGCCGTCGATCGGCTCGAGCTCGCGGCCCGCCGCCACCGCGACCGCAGCCGTGTGCGCGCTCCCGGGCCGGACCTCGCGGAGCGGAACGGTCCGCTCGGTCGTCTCGTCCCACGTGAGGTAGCCGCCGAGCTCGTCGACCGGGTCGAGCGCGTCGCCGCGCGTGACCTGCCGATGCACGACGTGGAGGAAGCGGATCTCGACGTCGAGCGCCGGATCGTCGCCCTCCACGAGACATTCGACCTGCACGGCCGAGCGGTCGCCGTTCGCGCGTGCATAGACCCGGGGATAGACGCCGCCGAACGTCCAGCGCTGGCGGTTCTTGACCGCGGAACGGCGATACGGCCAGAGCACGTGCCCCTCGTAGAGCACTGCGTCCGCCAGTCGCTGAACGGCGTCCATCAGTCCTTCCCCTCGAGCAGCTCGGCGAGCGTCGTCTCCCAACTCGGCAGAGCCCGGGCGGCGCGGTAGGCCCAGAGGCGGTCGAAGGACTCGCGGTCGAGCCGCAGCCAGGCGCTGCCCGGGAACGCGGCGTCGACCGCCTCGCGCCACACCGCGACCGGCAGCGTCGCCCGGGCCTCCCGCTCCCACGAGATCGGCGCGGCCTGCAGCCGCGCGTCGTCGGCCTGGTAGAAGAGCGTGCCGCTGAAGAGCAGCTCGAGCGGGACGTCGCCCACCTCGAGCGCGTTCAGGTACTTCGCGGCGACGACCTCGAAGTCGTAGGTCGCCGGGACGTGCAACGCGACCCGCTTCGCGCCGACGAACCGCGGAACGGTCAGCGAGGCGTTTGCCCACAGGATGCTGCGCAGCGTCCGGCCCCACCGCTCGCGGCCGCCGAACAGCTCGAGCAGGCGCTCCTCGTCGCCGTTCTCGTACCGGCGGCGCGTCGCGTCGATCCGCAGCTGCACGTTCAACCCGACCGACCGCACGTCGCGCCCGCCGGCGTCGAGGTGCAGGCCGAAGCAGAGCGTCGGCACGGCGGCGTCCACGACCGCCGTGATCTCCTCGACCGCGAATGCGAGCTCCGGCGCTCCCGCTGCCGTCAACACGCTCACGGCGGCGACAGGTTCGGCATCCGCGGGTCGATGGGGCCGTGCTTTCCCGGGTTGATGCCCGTCGAGCGCTCCGCGGTCGACCGGCCGTCGGGCAGGTGGCCGCCGGACTTCTCGTAGTTGCCGGGCGCGTTTCCCTGCTTGACGCCCTGCACGTGCGACGGTGCGTCCGGCTTCGTGTGCGGCGTGCCGATCCTGAGCTTCGCCATCAGCTTCCCTCCTGGTGCGCCCGCTCGCGCAGGCGGTCGAAGAACGCGTCGATCTCCCGCCACACCTCTGCCCCGCCGCCGAAGCCCTTCCAGTGCGTGCGCATCACGCCGGCGAGCGCGTAGCAGTCGTCGATCGGAACGAGAAAATGGTCGTGCCGGCCGTCGGCGTGGTTCACGAGCAGCGCCTCCACATCGTCCTCGAGCCCGCGCAGCACCGGATTCGCATCCTCCAGCTCCTGCCATGTCTCGAGCTCGAGCAGCGACTCCGTCGCTCCCATCGCGCCCGGGTAGACGGCCGCGGTCCGCCCGACCCCGCTCGAGCGGAAGAAGAACGCGAGGTCGACCGGGACGCCGAGCGACGCCCAGCGGAGATCGTCCAGGTCGAAGCCGTCGAGCCACAGGCGACGTTCCGGCACGAGCCGGTAGTGCCCTCCCCCTGCCCCCGGCCGGTCGAGCAGGATCGCGCAGCCGCGGCAGGCGCAGAGCAGCGAGCGGACGTGCAGGTCGACGACGTGCCGGTGCTCGGGCGCGATCGCCTCCCCGCAGAGCTCGCAGCGCTCGACCTGCGCCTGCGGCTGCTCGGCCGCTTGCCGCCCCGCCACGCGAACCTCGGACGCTTGTAACAGACTGTTACTTGCCGCCCCGGCACTTGACGCAGAGCCCGCGAGCCGCGCGAGGCGGGGCGATCCGGTGACGTCGGCTGCGGTCACGTCGGCTGCAACTCCGTCGGGCACGTCAGCGAGCCGATCTGCAGCAGCTGCGGCTCGCGCTGATCCAGCCCTTCCGCCTCGACCCGCTCGAGCTCCGGCGCCGCCCGCAGGATTGCGGCCTCGATCTAATGGGTCAGCGTCACGGCCGAAGATGGACAGCCGTCGCACGTGCCATTCAGGCGCAGCCGCGCGACGCCGTCCTCGACACCGAGCAGCTCCACGTCGCCGCCGTGCGAGCCGAGGTACGGCCGCACCTCCTCGAGCGCTCCGGCGACGCGCTCCTCGAGGCCGACCGGGTGCAGGTCGTGCAGCAGCAGGAGGTGGGAGACGAGCTCGTCGTTCTCGAGCGGGTCGCCGTCAGCCACCCGCTCGAGAACGCGGCGAAGCCCTTCGCCGTAGAGCTCGACGATCGCCTGCACCGCCGCCAGGGCAGGCGGGTCGTCCTCGATCGCGTCGAGCAGCGACTCGACGCGCCCGACCTGCTCCCGGGCCTCGGCGTCTCGCATCAGTGACCGCCCGCCGCCCCGAACATCGGCGAGTGCACGCGCTTGACCATCTTGCCGCCGCCGAGGTACATGTGCACGCCGCAGGGCAGGCACGGGTCGAAGCTCCGGACGGCGCGCATGATGTCGACGCCGCGGAAGTGCTCCTGGTCGTTCTCCTCGAAGATCGGCATGCCGTTGACCGCGTCCTCGTAGGGGCCCGGCGTACCGTTCGAGTCGGTCGGGCTGCCGTTCCACGGGGTCGGCGGGTACGGGTGGTAGTTCGCGATCTTCTTGTCGCGGATCACGAGATGGTGCGAGAGCACGCCGCGCACCGCCTCGTGGAAGCCGCAGCCGATCGCCTCGTCGGGCACCTCGAAGTCGTTGAACGTCTTCGTGTTGCCCTTGCGCACCTCGGCCAGCCCCTGCTCGACGAACCCGAACGCCATCGCGGCCGCGTACGCCATGTAGTAAGCGCGCGCGCGGTTCCGCTCGAGCGCGTTCGACCACTGCGGGATCTTCCACGTCAGCGTCGTCTCGCCCGACGAGGCCGTCTTCGGCAGGTTGATCTGCACCGTGCCGTCGCCGGGCGCCTTCACGTACGGCTCGTCGACGATCCCGGCGAGCGCCGTCGCGTAGAGCCGCGCGTACGGACCGCCGCCGGTGTCGAGCGCCAGATCCTCGCCGGTGCGCTTGTCGTGCCAGCGCGGGCTCATCACCCAGCTGTACTTGCCACCGGCCAGGTCGCGCTTCTGCGGCTTCGGCAGCGTCGTCTGGTTCCACGGATGGCGCCGGTCGACCGGGTTGCCGAGCGGGTCGCGCGGCACGAACATCTCCTCGTTCTGCCAGTCGTCGTAGTACGAGCTGCCGAGCAGGATCCGGATGCCGAGGTTGATCTCGACGAGGTCGGTGGTGACGAGCTCGCCGTCGACGACGATACCCGGCGTCACCTTCATCGCGCGGCCCCAGTCGGTCATGTGGTCGTAGCGGTAGTCGCACATGTCCTTGTCCTGGAACGCGCCCCAGCAGTTGAGCAGGACGCGACGGCGGCCGACCTCCTCGTAGCCCGGCAGCGCGTCGTAGAAGAAGTCGAACAGGTCATCGTGCATCGGCACGACCTTCTTCATGAACTCGACATAGCGCATCAGCCGCGTCATGTAGTCGGTCATCAGCTGGACGGTTGCCACGGTGCCCACCCCGCCGGGATACAGCGTGGACGGGTGCACATGGCGGCCCTCCATCAGGCAGAACATCTCCCGCGTGTAGCGGGACACCTGCAGCGCCTCCCGGTAGAACTCGCCGGAAAACGGGTTGAGCGAGCGCATGATGTCGGCGATGGTCTTATACCCGTGCATATCGGCGTGCGGAGCCGGGGTGTTCTCGGCCCTGCTCAGCACACCCGGATTGGTCTCTTTGACCATCTTCTCGCAGAAGTCCACCCCGACCAGATTCTCCTGAAAGATGTTGTGGTCGAACATGAATTCCGCGGCCTCGCCCAGGTTGACGATCCACTCGCCGAGAGCGGGCGGCACGACCCCGTACGCCATGTTCTGCGCGTAGCACGAACAGGTCGCGTGGTTATCGCCGCAAATCCCGCAGATGCGGCTGGTGATGAAATGCGCATCGCGCGGATCCTTGCCCTTCATGAACAGCGAGTAGCCGCGGAAGATCGACGACGTGGAATGGCATTCCACCACTTGGTTGTTGTCGAAGTCGATCTTGGTGTAGATGCCCAGGCTGCCCACGATCCGGGTGATCGGATCCCACGCCATCTCGACCAGTTGGCCGGGCTCTCGCTTCTCATGCGACGGTTTGGGGATGATCGTTGTCATCGAAGTTCACTCCCTGGGCTGAGGTGGTATACGACCAGGTGCTCTTGAGGCCCGTGGTCAGTTCTGCGCGGCTATGCCGCCAGCGCGGCTCTTTTTCCAGAGTGCGGCCGGTGACCCCGCGCAGGTTGCGGATCAGCGACCCGTACAACCCCGACGCGGTGGACGAGACCTTGCCGCCCGGCGGCTCGTCCATGAACGGCATGAACTTGTCCGGGAAACCGGGCATGGTGCAACCGATGCAGATACCACCGACGTTGGGGCAACCCCCCACACCATTCATCCACCCCCGCTTGGGCACATTGCACTTGACGACCGGACCCCAACAGCCCAGCTTCACAATGCATTTCGGCGAACCGTACTCAGTGGCGAAGTCCCCCTGCTCGTAATAGCCGGCCCGATCACACCCCTCGTGCACGGTCGCGCCGAACAGCCAGGCCGGCCGCAACGACTCGTCGAGCGGAATCATCGGCGCCTGCCCGGTGGCCATATACAACAGATAGGTCAGCGTCTCCGACAGGTTGTCCGGCTGGATCGGGCAACCCGGCACGCACACGATCGGGATCCCGGCCTTGCTCTTCCACTCCCAACCCAAATAATCCGGCACCCCCATCGCCACGGTCGGGTTGCCGGCCATCGCGTGGATGCCGCCGTAGCAGGAGCAGGTCCCGGCGCAAACGATCGCGGTGGCCTTGGGCGCCAGCCGATCCAGCCACTCGCTGGTGGTTATCGGCTGCCCGGTCGCCGGGTTG
>JBOGZX010000265.1:0-2822 GCA_050697615.1 Gaiellaceae bacterium | reverse complement strand
ACGCAGAAGGTCGACGGCTACACGTTCACGTTGCACGGGCGGCCGAGGCTGAAAGCGATCGAGGCCAACGACCTCGTGGTCACCGTCACCGACCCGCAGGGCAACCCGGCCGCCTTCACCCCCTGGTTCGGAGCGCTCGCGCACGCGATCTTCTTCCGCCGGGGAACGCTCGACTACTTCCACACGCACATCTGCGCACCGGGCGCCACCGGCTGCACCAGCGCGCTCGGCGGCGCCCGGGTGACCGGCGTCTCGTCGACGCCCGGCAAGCTCACGGTGGGCGTGCTCGTTCCGGCGCCGGGCATCTGGCGCCTCTTCCTCCAGTGCAAGGTCAACGGCCACGTCCTCACCGCGCCGTTCACCTTGACCGTTCACTAACCCTCTGAAAGCGCAAGGAGAACAAACCCATGAAGCGCACGTTCCGAGTTTCCGTCACATCGCTCGTCGCGCTGGCCGCGACGCTCGTGCTCGCCCAGGTCGCTTCGGCGCACGCGCATGTCAGCCCGCCGGTGGTGGTGGCAAAGCAGTCGCAGGTGTTCACGCTCGCGGTGCCGACCGAGAAGGAGAACGCGACCACGACGACGATCGAGTTCACCCCGCCCGCGGGCTTCAACATCGACTCGTTCGTCCCGTCGCCCGGCTGGAAGCGGGTCGTCCGGCAGAGCGGGAGCGGCGACAACGCGGTGATCCAGAAGATCACCTACAGCGGCGGCAACGTGCCGACCGGCGAGGACTCGACCTTCTCGTTCCTCGCGTCGCCGAGCGCGAGCAAGACCTACACGTTCGGGGTGCAGCAGACCTACTCCGACGGCTCCGTCGTCGACTGGGCCGGCCCGGAATCGTCCGACACGCCGGCGCCGACGATCGAGGCGCGCTCGTCGCTCGGCGGCGGCGGAGGCAGCTCGACGCTGGCGATCGTGGCGCTGATCGTGGGCGCACTCGGGCTCGTGCTCGGAATCGTGTCGCTCCTCGCCGGCGGGAAGCGCGCCCTCGCGTGAGACGCACGCTGGTCCTCGCGGCGATCGTCGCCGCCCTGGTCGTGCCCGACGAGGCGTGGGCCCATGCCGCGTTGCTGCGTACCGTCCCGGTCGCGAGCGCGATCGTCAACTCGCCGCCGGGCCAGGTCCAGCTCACCTACAGCGAGGCGGTCGAGCCGCGCTTCGCGATCGTCTCGGTCACCGACGCCGCGGGCCGTCAGGAGACGACAGGCCCGCCGCGCCGCTCGCCGTCGAACCCCGACACGCTGCTCGTGCCGCTGCGCCACGCGGCCGAGGGCTGGTACCTCGTCTACTGGCGGGCGATCTCGGTCGACGGCCATCCCGTCCGGGGCGCCTTCACCTTCGCGGTCGGCCCGAACGCCGGGCCGGCGCCGCAGTTCCCCGTCCCGTCGACGTCGGAATCGGCGGCGACGCCGCGACTCGTCGCCACCCGCTGGATCACCTTCCTGTCGGTGATGGGCGCGATCGGGCTGCTCGCCCTGCGACTCGGCATCGCGCGGCCGGTCGTGAGGCGAGTCGAAGGGACGAGCCTGCGCGGCGTCACGGTCGCCTTCGCCGTGACCGCTGTCGTGGGCCTCCTGGCAATCCCCTTCTACACGCTGCTCGCGACCGCCGACTTCGCACTGCGGCCGGTGACGGACGTCGGCGCGCTCGTACCGCTGATGGACGTCTCCGCGTTCGGGCGCGGCTACCTCGACCTGTGGCTCTGCTTCGCGCTGTTCGTCGTCGCTGCGGCGGTCGCACTGTGGGTCGACCGGGCCGATCGGCCGAACCGGTCGATCGCCGAGCTGCTCGCGACCACCGGTGCGGCGATCGCAGCGGGCGCGGTGCTGCTGGTGCCGGGCGCGGCCGGGCACGCCGCGCAGACCGCGCCCCGGGGCTGGTCGGTCCTGCTCGACTGGGTGCATCTGGCGTCAGGCTCGATCTGGGTGGGCGGGCTCGCGGGATTGCTCGTGCTCTGGCGCTGCCTACCGGTCGCGGCGCGCACGGCAGGGCTCGTGGTGGCGGTGCCGCGTTTCTCGAACGCCGCGCTCGGCTCGGTGCTCCTGCTGATCGCGTCGGGCACCGGCGCGGCCGTCATTCACATGCCGACGGTCGCGTCGATGTGGCAGACGTCGTACGGGCAGGCGATGCTCGTGAAGATCGGCCTGCTGCTCGCCGCGATCGCGCTCGCATCGGTGAACCTGTTGCGCACGAAGCGGCGGCTTCCTGACCTGCGACCGGAGGTCGGCCGGTAGGCGGGGCGCCTGCTGCGCGGGCTCGTCGGCGGCGAGCTCCTGCTCGTCGTCGCGGCGGTCTGCGCGGCGGCGGTGCTGTCGTCGCTGCCGCCGCCGTCGAAGGCGCTCGCCGAGGTCGGCGGAGCGAGCGCCCACGTCGGCCCTGGGCCGTTCACATCGGTCGTGAACAAGAACGGCTACACGTTCCGGTTCCACGTCGCGCCGAACCAGGCGGCCGTGCCGAACACGTTCGCTGTGCAGATCTCGCGCGGCGGCAAGCCGGTGACGGGTGCGGATGTCATCCTGTCGTTCGCGATGCTCGACATGGAGATGCCGAACCAGGAGCAGCACCTCAGCGAGCGGTCGCCCGGCGTGTACGGCGCTGCAGCGCCCACGCTCGTGATGGTCGGGCACTGGGGCCTCTCTTTCGCCGTGACGCCGGCGGGCGGCACGCCGGTCACCGTCCTCTACGTCGACCACGCCACCGGATGAGGCGTTCTGCGTCAATCCTGCGGCCGATGCTGGTTCCTCGGGCCGGCGTAGGCTCGGCGGAGCCGGAGCGCACGGGCCGGCTCCGCCGGCTCCGGAGCGGGGAGCTGTCAGGCGC
>JBOGZX010000264.1:0-5010 GCA_050697615.1 Gaiellaceae bacterium | reverse complement strand
TCCAGCCGGGCGACGGGACGAACGAGTCGATCGAGAAGCCCGGAGGCGGCGTCACGACGATCTGCGTGGTCGTCCCGGACTTCTCCGTCGGCACCGCGAGCGTGAACACCTGCCACTGCTTCGCCGCGACGACCGGCGGGCTGAGGCGCGCGTGCGCGGAGGCGACTCCAGCGAGCACCAGCGCCGCGGTGACTGCGGCGAGGGAGCTGAGGACGAGACGGGTGCGGATGCGCATGCGCTTCTCCTTCGATCAGTGGACGGTGAGGGTGAACGGTGCGGTCACGACGTGGTCGTCGACCTTGCACTGCAGGAACAGGCGCCAGGTACCGGGCGCGGGCACGAGCACCCCGACGGTCAGCTTCCCGGGAGTCGACGACGTGCCCGTCACGCGGGCGCCGCCGAGGGCGCTCGTGCAGCCGACGGCGCCCGGCGCGCAGATATGCGTGTGGAAGTAGTCGAGCGACCCGCGACGGAAGAAGATCGCGTGCGCGAGCGCGCCGTACCAGGGCGTGAAGCGGGCGGGCTTGCCCTGCGGGTTGGTGACGGTGACGACGATGTCGTTCGCCTCGATCGCCTTCAGGTGCGGCGTCCCGTGCATCACGAAGCGGAAGCCGCCGACGTCGATCGTGCTCTTGAACGCCGGCAGCGGCTGCGGGCTGTAGGCGCCCGTGACCTTCAGCGTGTCGAAGAGCTGGAAGTTCGGCTGCGGGCCGTGCGTCGCCGGGTACGCGTCGACGACCACGCGGTAAGGGCCGGGCTTTGTGAACACCACGGTCTGCGAAGCGACGCCGTTCGCACCCACGGGCGGGTGGCGGTGGATGATCGTCGCGAGGTCGCGCCGGACGATGATCAGGTGGATCCCGGTGTGAGGTCCGGGGCCGTGCTTGTACCGTGTCAGCGGCGTTCCGTCCGGCTGCCGGATCACGAACGAGACGGTCACCGGCCTGCCGACCCGCACGGGCCCCGACGGCGTGAACCGCGTGAGCCGGTAGGTGCGTGCCGCGCCGATCGTCGGGAAGCTCGACTTCGGCGAGCCGCCGCCGCCGCAGCCCGTGAGGATCAATCCGGCGAGGATCGCTGCGATCGGTGGGACGAGCAGCACCCGGCGGTCGTACGCGTTCCCGTTCATGGCGCTCCTTTCGGGAAGAGATAGGAGGGGTGGGGCGGCACGTAGCCGCCGATCTCGAGCACGATCTGCGCGTGCGGCGTCAGGCGAACGCTGCGTGGGTCGACGTGCCGTTCGCGGCCGCCGACGAACGTGCGCACACGTGCATGGCCGAAGGAGAGGAGCCGCCGCGGCCCGAGCCTCTGCCCCCAGACCCGGAACAGGTCGCCCACGGTCGCTGCTTGCGCGCCGACTCGGACGACGCCGGTCGGCGCCGTCGTGTGCAGCCGGTAGACGCAGCCGCCGGGACGAACGTCGGCGCCTGCGCGCCGGAAGGGCGCGGCGACGCCGATGCCGGACGGGATCGGGATCACGCGGCGGTTCGCGAACAGCTCCACGTGGACGCTGAAGCGCGTCGCATCGCGGCGGCAGCGAAACGCTCCGACCGGACGGGCGCCGCGCACCCAGGCAGGAGCGGCGGCGGGGTGGTAGCGCGCCCCGGTTCCGATCGGCCACGGGTGGACGGACGGCGGCAGCCCAGCGAGCGCCAGGGCGAGCAGCGCGATCATCGCGCTCCCGCCTCTGCGGGCGGCTCGATCCAGATCGCGCCGACCAGGGAGATCAGGCCGGCTGTGAACGCGACCGCGCAGACGAGCCGCGTCGCCTGGGCGGGCAGCGCCGACACGACGGCGCCGTGGAAGAAGACGCCGAGCCAGGAGAGGCAGAACGCCGCCACGCCGACGCCGATCGCCCCCGCGATGTAGGCGCGATGGGTGCCGCGGGAGACGGCGAGCAGCCATGCTGCGATTGCGGCGACGCCGAGACCCGAGCCGATCAGCGCCCAGCCGATGTGTCCGCTGGGCGCGTCACGCAGGGAGAACGCGGTCTGGGCGGTCAGCCCGGCGAGGCCGGCGAGGATGCCCGCCCCGATCGTTCCCGTCAGCCGGAGCCGCGGCAGTCGAAGCATCGCGAGCGCGACGATCGCGATCGCCGCGGCGGCGCCGAGACCCCACGGCCAGGCCGCAGGCCGCGGCACGCGCCAGAACGAGCCGCTGACCGCAGTGGGCCGTCCATTCACGAGCAGCGGCACCTGCCAGTGTGCGACCGGGCCGTACCGGCTGCCCTCGAACGGCGGCGGCGCCAGGCGGTGCTCGTGCCAGGCGAACTCGCGCCCGCCCGCGACTCGCTTCCACCCCTTCTCGGGTCGCTTGACGAGCCGGTTCGCCTGAGCGGTCGGCGAGTTCCGGTTGACCCACACGCCGTCGTCGACGCGCAGCATCGGCTCGCCCAGGTCGCCTAGCACGACGACGCGGATGCCGGGCCGGACGACGAGGCGCAGGTCGCGGTCGCCGTCGAGGATGCTCGCCTTGATCCCCTGGAGCCGCCTGCCCGCGGGGTCGAGCGGGAGCCGGTAGTCGAGCGCCACCGTCGCGGCGCGCCCGTGGGCCGACGCCGCGGCGGGCGCCGCGAGGGCGGTGAGGCAAAGTACGGCGGCGCACGCGAGGGCTCGCAGCGCCCGCTGATGCGGCAAACGGGTTCTCCTTCGATCGGCGCGGAGGCCGTGGCGTGCACGGTCCGCGCGGTCGCCTGACGGTGTTCAGCCGGCGAGGAGAAGCGGAGGCGCGCGGCCGGCCGCGGCAGCTGCGAGCGGCGCTGCTGCGGTCAGCAGGAGCGGCTCGGGGAAGTGGACGACGCGGATGACGGCACGCCGCCGGGGCGCGCGGCGCGTGCGTGCGGCGAGCCGCACGATCGTGCGTGCGCTGCGCAGCAGCAGGACGATGACGAGCGAGACCGCGACGGCGGACGGCACGGCCCACCAGCCTCCGTGCCCGAAGATGCCGGCGAAGCCGGCCGGGTGGCCCTGATAGATCACGCCCTCGAGGAGCTCCTGCATCGCATAGATCGCCACGAGGCCGGCGGCGGTCGTCGCCCAGAGGCGCAGGAACGGCCGGCCTCTGCCCTCTCCGTCGTGTGCACGCGAGGCCCGAGCGACCCGCGCGAGGAAGCAGGCAAAGCCGCCCGCGGCGAGCATCACGACCCACGGGACGAGGGAGCCGAGGTAGGCGTGGCCCTGGTTGGCGAGCTCGCTGCCGGTCTGCGAGCCGTACGTCAGGCGGTACCGGAGCTCGTGCACGAGCAGCGCCCCGGCCGGCAGGAGGACGAGCCCCCTTCCGGCGACGGGCCCCGCTGAAGGCCGGAAGCGCATCGCCCTCAGCCTACCGGCGCGAGCCGGGGGCATATCCGAACGCGGTCGCGATTGCCGTGCAAACTCGCGTCTCGAGCCTGATTTTCGTGCCCGCGCTCGACCGCACGTGCCGACTCGACCGTCCCGATGGGTGACGGAGCCGAACGCGCCCTGCGGCAGCCGGTCGCGAACTTGCCCTTCACGCGTGTGGGTCCCGACCCTGGAAAAATCAGCGGCCGTGCGTTCCAGGGCGAGCCGGGAGGAGCCGGCTCTCGGCGTAACGCCCGTGTAACGGCGTCCCTCGCATGCTGGGGATGTCATCGTCGACGAAAGGAAGGTCATGAACATTTCCAGTTGGCGTCCGAGCATCGTGTGGTCCGTCGGCGCCGCCGCGGTGTGCTGCGCGCTCGGGGCCGTCGCCGTCGCGCTCGGCTCGGGGAGTCCTGAGCATGCGACCACACCCGCGTCGGCCGGCGCCGTCGACCCCGAGGCTGTCCCGCTGGGCGACGGCTACGTCTCGACGAGGCCGAAGCTCGGCTACGTCGATGCCTGCCAGACGAGCTTTCGCGGCGGAGCCGGGCATGCAGGCGCCTGGATCGACGAGACTGCGAAGACGTGGAACAAGAAGGCGAAGCCTGCCGTGAGCGGCGCGGTCTCATGGCCCCAGGCCTACTACTCGGTGAAGGTCCACGGCGGTAAGCGCGTTGTCCGCTTCGACGATCTGCCGATCGACCACACGACCGGCGTCTTTCCGATCGCCCCGAGCGACCCCGCCTATCAGTACGACCGGAACCCGAATCACATCGCGGCGCACATGATCTCGTGGAGCCTGACGCCGCACCCGCAGGCGGCCAAAAAGAAGTCGTGTCTTCCCATGGGTGCGATCGGCGTGCTGGCCGACGGCGTCTACCTCTACAACGCGCTGGATGCGGCCGGCCGCGATGCCGCCGCGCACGAGGTGCAGGACTCGTGCGACGGGCACCCCGACGGCTCGGAGGCCTACCACCACCACGACATCCCGTCCTGCATCCTCACGCGGGCGCGGAAGGGCAGGGCGACGCTCGTCGGCTATGCCCTCGACGGCTACGGGATCTACGTCGTAAAGGACGCGAAGGGAGATCTGCCGACGAACACCGACCTCGACGCGTGCCACGGTACGACGAGCGTCGTCGACTGGAACGGCAAGGCGACCCGGATCTACCACTACGTCGCGACGCTCGAGTACCCGTACGCGGTGGGCTGCTTCCACGGTACGCCGATCAAGATCTCCCGCGGCCGCGCCGGCCGCCTAACCGTTCCCCGGAACGGCGGGTAGGGTCTGCCGCCGCCTCCTGGCGCGGGATGCAACCGGGGCCGATGATGAGCGCATGCGCGTCCTGATCGTGGAGGACGAGGCCCAGCTGGCGCAGGCCCTCGCACGGGGCCTGCGCCTGCACGGGTTCACGGTCGACCTCGCCGGCGACGGTGCAGCCGGCCTGCGCAAGGCGGCGCTCGTCGACTACGACGCGATCGTCCTCGACCGCGACCTGCCACTCGTCCACGGAGACGACGTCTGCCGGCGGCTGAACGCCGGCGGTGCGAACGCGCGGATCCTGATGCTGACGGCGGCAGGAGAGCTCGACGACGTCGTGGATGGGCTCGGTCTCGGTGCCGACGACTACCTCGTCAAGCCCGTGAGGCTCGCGGAGTTGACGGCACGGCTGCGCGCGCTCGGCCGCCG
>JBOGZX010000263.1:0-7920 GCA_050697615.1 Gaiellaceae bacterium | reverse complement strand
ACACGGCGGTTCCCGGCGCGGCGATCGCCCAGGCCTACGGCGGCCGCGGGCTCGCCGTCGCGGTGGGGCTGCTCACCGCCGGCAGCGTGCTCGCGCTGATCGTCGCCGAGTACCTCGCGCTCGGCCGCCTGCTGCACTGGCTCCATGGACCGCCCGTACGCACGGTGCTGATGTGGATCGGGGTCCCCTTCGTCGCCGCGGACGTGATCTCGCTGATCGACCCCGACCGCTTCTACGACGACCTGCTGAAGCCGTCGCTCGGCGCGCTGTTCGTGGCGCAGCTGATCGTCTTCGGCGTCTTCCCGCGCTTCCGCCGGACGCTCGTTGCCCTGAGCGCCGCCGCGATCGCCTCCGGGCTCGCCGCCTGGGGGCTCTACACGCTGGTCTCGGGCGCAGCCTCCACCTGACCTCGCGCGGTCCCTAGACTAGACTTAGTCGGACTAGAGAGGACGGAAGATGAAGCCGATTGTTGTGGGTATCCACGAGGCCAAGACGAACTTCTCGAAACTCGTAAAACGGGTCGAGGGGGGCCAGGAGGTGATTGTCAAAAACTTCGACAGGCCGGTGGCGAAGATCGTTCCGTACGTCCCGGCCGCGATCGATCGCAAGCCCGGCCTGCTCGCCGGCCAGGTGACGATCAAGCCCGGCTTCGACGAGTTGCCGCCCGGCTTCGAGGCCTTTGGCGAATAGTGCTGCTCCTACTCGACACGCACGCCTTCCTGTGGTGGAACAACGACGATTCCGCTCTCGGACCCAGCACCCGTGCGGCCGTCGCCGACAGCGACAACATCGTCTTCGTCAGCGCTGCCACCGCCTGGGAAGTCGCCACGAAACGAGCCGCCGGAAAGCTCGATGCGCCGGGCGACTTCGCCGAGTGGGTGCGCCAGGACGGATTCGCCGAACTGCCGATCGAGCTCGGGCATGCGGTGCTGAGCGCCGAGCTTCCGCCGCACCATCGCGACCCCTTCGATCGGATCCTCGTCGCTCAGGCGACGATCGACGGATTGACGCTCGTGACGAGTGACGCGGCGATCATGAAGTACGACGTGGCCACGCTCGACGCCGCGGAGTAATGCGCCTCATCCGCGATCAGTAAGCCGGCAGCGGCGGCGGCAGCGCGCGCCGGGGGGCGTCCTCTGCAGCTGCCGCAGCCGCTCCAGGCACCTCCCGCGCCTCGACCGGAGCAACCGCAGGAGCCGCGACCGGAGCGTCCCGCACCGCCGCACGCGCGTTCCAAAGATCGACGTTCAGCCGCTCGATCTCCTCGACGAGCATCGTGATCGCCCGCCCGGCCGCCCGCACCTCGTCGCGCGGGTCTGTGCGTAGTCCCTCGCCCCACGCCCGGAGCGTCTCCACCTTCTCCTCGTCGAGGCGTTCCTGAAAGCTGCTCACGCTCGCGCTACCGGTAGTCGAGGTCGTCGAGCAGAACTTTCAACACCTTGTCCACAAGCACACTGCACTGTTGCCAGGAATCAAACGAAACGCCTACCGTCGATGTGGATAACCCGCTCCTCCCCCTCGCGCGAGCCAGGCTCACGCGCCTGGGCAAAAATTCACCGAGCCGGCGGCGCTTTCGTCCACCACTCCCACGAACCTTCGGCTTCCGCCTACGGCCCTCGGGGGCGGCTTCGGTCTACTCACGCTCCGTGCTCGGTGCGCAGTCCAAACTAGAGCCGTAGCGCAGAAGGATCAAGGCTCCGCCGACGACGAGCTGCGCAGTTTGCGGAGAATGCCCACTGTCCGGCTCGGGCCGGGGCCTGCCCCGCAGGATCCACCCTCCGCACCCCGAACCCCACTCCGTGCCGCATGTCGCGACCGCCTTCGGGGAGGACGCATTCGGCCGCCGGGCCGAGGCTGCCGCCCGCTTCTTCGGAACTCCGACCTACATCGCGGCTCAGACCGTGGCGGTCGTCGTCTGGATCGCGCTCAACGCCGTCGCCGTCGGCTTCCGCTGGGATCCCTACCCGTTCATCCTGCTCAACCTCGCCTTCTCCACCCAGGCCGCCTACGCCGCGCCGCTGATCCTGCTCGCGCAGACCCGCCAGGCCGACCGCGACAAGGTCCAGCTCGAGCACCTCGAGGCGCACCGCGAGGAGATCCTCGATCGCATGCAGGAACGCGAGGCGGCGATCAAGCAGCAGACCGACGAGCTCAAGCAACTGATCGGCGCGAACACCGCCCTCACCCGCGAGGATAAGGCGCTGACGGAGAAGATCGAGGCGCTGACGCGCGAGATCCACGCGCGCTTGCAACCGGCCTGAATTGTCAGTGCTGGTCGGCGACCGGCACGAGCTCCTGCTCGCGCTCGGCGGCTGCCGCATGCGGGCGCCGGAACCTGACCTGCCGCGCCAGAAAGTACGAGCCGATCACGAGCACCGCGGCCAGGAACTGGGCGAGGATGCCCTCGACCGTCGGGAAGAGCGCCAGCCAGAGGCCGACCCAGCCGGGGAACGCGACGCCGAGCGTGTGCGTCGGCAGCCAGCCGGCGAGCTGCAGCTCCTGGATGCTCTCGCCGACCATCACGAGCAGGACGAAGCCGAGCAGCACCCCGGTCGCGACGAGCATCCGCTTGTACGGCAGCCGGCGCTGCAGGACGAACGTGACGATCCCGACCGCCACTGTCAGTGCGAGGCCGATCGCAACGCCCTCGAGCACCGTGCCGGAGCCGGCCTTGATACGCAGGTTCTGCAAGAACAGCACCACCTCGAACCCCTCGCGGTAGACGGCCGTGAAGCCGAGGAACGCGAGCCCGAGCAAGGCCCGCCGTCCGGGGGTCGAGCCGTCCAGCAGGTTGCGCCGGCGGCGGTTGTGGGCCGAGATCCAGCCGGTCCAGTAGATCTTGTGGAAGAACCAGTTCATCACCACGAGCAGCACCGCGACCGCGAGCAGGCCCGTCGCCGCCTGCACGTCGAGACCGGGGCCGCCGAGCGCGCCGATCACGCCGATCGCGACGAACCAGGTGGCGACCGAGAACGCGAGCGCGACGGCGCCGCCGGCCGCGACCGGCCGGCGCAGCCCGCGGTTCGCCCCCACGAAGCTGGCCGTGAACGCCGCGAGCACCAGCACCGCCTCGAGGCCCTCGCGGAAGACGAGCAGCGCGCTGTTCAGGACGACGGCGCCGTGGCCGAGCTGTGCGTTGGCGGCGGTCGGGTCGACGACGCCGTTCGGGGAGGTGACCGCCTTCCACGTGAGCGCGCCGATCGCGAGCGCCGCGACGAGCCCCCATGCCGAGCGGCGCAGCACGAGCTTCCGCCGTGCGAGCTCCTCGCTGGTGGGACAACCGATCCGCAGCATCTGTAAGGGGAACCTTACAAGCTCTCGCTCTGGTTTGCGACGGTTGACGGGCCTCGGCCCGTGCTTCGCAGTGTGGGCTCGGCACATCGGGTCTCAGGCGTCAAGTCTCCGGCCCGCCGTCTGCAAACGGCCGTCGCTCGCCGGCGAGACACGGAAACCTGGTTCCGCTTCCGTTTGCAGACCCGCTCGGCGCTGGATCCGCCGCTAACCGGCGCCGGTCGTCGCCCGCTCGACCCGTTGCCGGAAGCTTTCGGGGGTCAGCGCGGGAAACCGGTAGAGCTGCGGCTCGATCTCGTCGTACAGCGTGCGGAGCGTTTCCCGCTCGACGTAGCCGAGATCGAGCAGCGCTCGGACGTCGACGAGGTCCTTCTCGTGCCCCCGCTCGATCTTCGCGAGAGCCTGTGCGTACAGGTCGAAGTGTCGGAACGTCAACCTCCCCTCCCTGGCGACGAACGGGCTGCGCTCCTCCCAGGAGTTTGGCAGCGGAATGAACTCAGCGGGGGAAGCCGCCTCCACGTTCAACTGCAGGTCACGCTTGATCTGCTGGAGCTCCCGCATCACCGCGTCCTGCTCGGGCTCGAAGCGCACGTCGATGTCGAGCGTCGACGCACGCCAGCCGAGCAGGACGGCGGTCGCGCCGCCGGTCAGGTAGCAGGTGCC
The DNA here is from genome assembly GCA_050697615.1 of Gaiellaceae bacterium. GTDB lineage: Bacteria > Actinomycetota > Thermoleophilia > Gaiellales > Gaiellaceae > PALSA-600. The sequence continues at coordinate 3,966 of JBOGZX010000263.1, read as the reverse complement.
GTCCTCGCGGGCGGCAGCACCTGCAGCCCGCATGAACCGCCTGACCTGATCGGCGTCTACACGATGCATTCCGCGGCGCGTTCGAAGCTGACCAGTCGCCGGATCAGCGCGTTGTACCGGCTGTGCGCGTCGTGCCCGTCGCGTTCGAGGAGCGCGTACAGCCCGTCTTCCGGAGCATCGAGCGTCTCCGGGATCTCGAGTCCCAGCAGCCGCAGGCGCGGCGCGCCGATCGACACCACCAGCGCCTCGACCGTCGTCTCCCCGCGCCGGAGGTCGTCCATGCCGGAGCGAATCAGATCCTCGCCCGGGAGCTCGCCGGGAAGCTGCGCGGTGGGGAAGAGGCTCATGTCGACGAGCGTAGTCGGATCTTCGCGTCACTCGCGCGCCCCACCGCCCCGGAACGCGAACCGGGTTCTCGACGCGGCACGCGGCAAAACCAGGTTCGGGACTTCCGGAGCAACGAGAGACAGCGACCTGGCTCCGTTCCGCGGCGACCAGGTTGACGCAGGTCGGGCCCTACCGCACGGTCAGCGTTGCGCGCATGCCGCGCTGCCGGTGATCCGCGATCGAGCACCACAGCACGTAGCGGCCCGGAGCGAGCCTCAGCGACAGCTCGGCGCGCTGCCCCGGCTCGACGACCGGCGTGCCGGCGATGTGCCTGCGGCCGACGCGCTGCACGCGCAGGTCGTGCGCGTCCTCTCCAAGGTTCGCGAGCTCGAAGACCGCCGCGCCCGGCTTCAGGCGAGTACGCGAGAGCGAGAACGAGAACTCCTTCGCGACCACCTGCATCCGCGCAGGCGCAACCGCGCCGACCGCAACGTCTCCCAGCGCGAAGACGGCCGCCGCGGACACGATCAGGGCGAGCAGCTTCACCTGACCAGCACCGGCCGCGCGAACCTCGAGGCGTTCGGGATGACGCGCGCGGCATCGAAGCCGAACCACTGCTCGAGCAACGCCGCGTAAACGCCGCGGAAGTCCGACGTGGCCTTCAGGTTGCCGTCGGCGTCGAGGCCGGCTGCAAGACCGGGAAACTCGCCGACCATCGTCCCCGCGGCCCGCGCCCCGATCAGGAAGCCGTTGCCGGCCGCGCCGTGGTCGGTGCCGCCCGAGCCGTTCTCCTTCGCCCGCCTGCCGAACTCGCTCCACACCAGCGTGAGCACCCGATCCGCGACGCCCCGCGCCTCGAGGTCGCGCTGGAACGCGAGCAGCGACGCCGCCGTCGTGCCGAGCGCCGGCGCGAGCGCCGACGACTGGCCCGCGTGCGTGTCGTAGCTGCCCGTCGCCTCGAGGGCGACGCAGCGCAGCGGCAGCCCCGCCGCGACCATCGCCGCCAGCCCCTGCAGACGCTTCGGGAACGAATCGCTGCTCGCCGGGTACGCGACGGGGGGCGCCGCGGCCTTGCCGGCGAACAGCGTCAGCTGCCGGCGCAGGCGGTCGGCCTGCGCGGTCACGGCAGCCGCCGTTGCGAGCGCCGGATCGGCCTGCCGGACCGCGCCGAGGTCGGAGAGCGCGGCGAGCATCCTGTCCTGTACCTCGCCCCACACGCCCTGCGCGTTGAAGCTGTACTGATCGGGCCCGTCGATCGCCGCCACCGGCACCTTCGACGTCGCGAGCGTCGGCTGCAGCGAGCCCGTCAGCGAGAGCCCCTGCAACGGGTTGTCGGCGGTGCCCGACGCGTCGAGATAGCGCCCCAGCCAGCCGGTCAGAAGATGCGTATCGGTGGCTCCGACCTCCCAGAAGTGACGCGAGGTGAAGTGCGACTGGTCGGGATGGTCGTAGCCGACCGCCGGCAGCACCGACACCTTCCCCTCGGCGTGCAGCTGCGCGACCGGCGCCAGCGACGGATGCCAGGAGAGGAGCGGGTCCTCGGTGAAGGGGCTGCCGCCGCTGACTGCGAGCTGCGGGCGCAGGGTGCGGTACAGCGGGTCGCCGTCGGGATAGAGCATCGAGAGCGCGTCGGCGCCGCCCTGCATGAACACCGTCACGAGGATCGGCTGCGGCGGCCCGGTCGCTGCGGCGGCGATCCCGTCCTCGAACAGGCTGAGCCTGCCGGCTCCGTAGACGGCGAGCGCGACGCCGAGCGAGCGGGTCACGAAGGACCGGCGGCTGAGGCCGGTTCCGGCGGGCATCGGCATGCCCGGCTCGACCGCCGGCAGGCCGCTGCCGGCGACCGCGCGCAGGACGTCGGCGCGCGAGCACTCGTCGCACGAGAAGCGCGTCACGAGGTCTGCACGTCCGGCGAGACGGCGATCAGCTGGCGAAGCGCGTTCTCCACCAGCGCGGGGTACTGCTGCCGCTTCCATTTCTGCGTTCCCGCGTCGCGCATCGACGCCTGCGCGAAGCGCAGCAGCGCAGCGTGGGTTCCCGCCGACAACTCCGGCGTGTTCCAGAACATCAGCGATCGTGCGACGAGGCCTGCGGCGTCGGCCGGCTGGTGCGGCGGGGGCTTCGACGGATCGAGGTCGTGGTCGCGCAGGAACCGCTGCACGCCGATCCAGCGCCCGCGGTAGGTCGCAGTGTCGAGCCAGCGGGAGTCGTCCCAGCCCGCGACGTTCGGCGGGTAGAAGAGCTGCTGGCCGGAGAGCTGGCCGATCCACGCCCAGTCGGTGGTCGTGACGCCGCCGCCGAGCCGCCGCAGGAAGCCCGCCTGGTGAACGATCGGCGGCTTCACCATCCGCGGCCCGGCAATCAGATCCGGATGCTTGAGGATCGCGGCCAGCACCGGCCTGACCTGCAGGTCGCGGCGGTAGATCGCCTCGAGCCCCGCGAGCGTGGCGGCGCGTGGCGGCGTCGGCACGAAGTAGCTCCACAGCTTGGTCACGAAGAACGAAGCATGTGCGGGGTTCGTTACGCACAGGCGGCAGGCGTCGGTCCAGTCGAACCGGCCTGAGTGCCGGAACACCGTCTTGACGCCCGCGTCGTGCAGGCGCGGGTCGAAGCGGAAGTTGACGGAGCCACGTCCGGGCTTCCAGTCGTTGCGCCAGCCGGTCAGCGCACGTGCCTGCTCGCGTACGTCACGCTCCGTGTACGCACCGCGGTCGGCACCCAGCGTGAACAGCTCCATCATCTCGCGCCCGTAGTTCTCGTTCGGCGAGCCCTTCACGTTCTCGACGCCGTTCAGCCACACCAGCATCGCGGGATCCCTCGTGACGGCGCGCAGGAGCTGCTCGAACGAGCCGAGCCCATGCGAGCGGAAGAGGTTGTTCTGGCGGAGCATCAGCGCCTGGTTCCCCACTCCGTCGTTCGAGGTGGCGAACCAGTCGTGCCAGACGAGCGCCATCCGCTCGACGAGCGGCCGTGACGTGCGCACCATCCGGTCGAGCCACCAGCAGTGGTCCTCGCCCCACGCGTCGTACGGCGCGAGCGGATGGCCGTGGCCGTCGGTCGGCGGCAAGCCGACGAGCCGCTCGGCGCCCGGATCGGTGAGGGCGGAGATCGCGCCTTGGAGGCCTTTCGCGGCGAGCCCCTCTGCTTCGCCGCGGCGCGGCCCGAATCCGGCGCGCCAGAGCAGACGCTCCGCTTGCGCGGCACCGAAAGGACCTGTGTAGACCGCGATCCCCGCCATCACTCACATTAGAGACGCGGCCGGCGGCCGATTCTTGCGTGTCGGGCCGATCAGTCCATGATCACGCGACGTCGAATCGGTCGAGATTCATGACCTTGTCCCAGGCGGCGACGAAATCCCGGACAAACTTCTCGCCGGCATCGTCCGACGCGTAGACCTCGGCGAGCGCACGCAGCTGCGAGTGCGAGCCGAACACGAGGTCGACCGCAGTCGCCGTCCAGCGCAGCTCGCCCGTCGACCGGTCGCGGCCTTCGTAGAGGTGGTCGCCTGACTTCGTCCACTCCGTGCGCCTGTCGAGCAGGTTCACGAAGAAGTCGTTCGTCAGGGTTTCCGGCCGGTCTGTGAAGACGCCGTGCTGCGAGCCGCCGACGTTGGCGTTCAGCGCGCGCATGCCGCCGACG
>JBOGZX010000262.1:0-2191 GCA_050697615.1 Gaiellaceae bacterium | reverse complement strand
AGCACGAGGTGACCGCGGTCTCGCGCACCGCGCGGGACGAGCCCGGCGTCCGCTACGTGGTCGCCGACGCGGCGAGCGGCGACGGAGTCGCCGATGCCCTGGCAGGCGCGGAGGTCGTCTATTACCTCGTGCACTCGCTCGGCGCGCGCGACTTCGAGGAGCAAGATCGAGCTTCGGCGGAGTCGGTCGCGTACGAGGCCGCGAACGCAGGCGTGCGGCAGATCGTCTACCTCGGCGGGCTCGGCGCCAACGACCCCGACGCGTCGCCGCACCTACGCAGCCGCCGCGAGACAGGAGAACGGCTCGCCTCCGCGAGCGTCCCAGTGACGACCCTGCGCGCGGCCATGATCGTCGGCAAGGGGAGCGCCGCCTTCGAGACGATCCTCGGCCTGGTCAAGCGGCTGCCGGTCATGGTGACGCCCAACTGGGTCTCGACGCCGACGCAGCCGATCGCACTCGACGACATCGCCCGATACCTGGCAGGCGTCTGCGGCAACGAGGCGACCTACGGCGAGGGCTACGACACGGGCGGCCCGGAGGTGATGACCTACAGGCAGATGATCGAGCGGATCGCTGCCCTGCTCGGCCGCAAGCCGGCGATCATCGAGGTCCCGGTACTGACCCCGTACCTCTCCTCGCTCTGGCTCAACCTCGTCACCCCGGTCAGCGCGTCGGTCGCCCGGCCGCTCGTCGAAGGACTACGCAACCCGACGATCGCGCGCGAGGAACGGATCCGCACACTGCTGCCGCTCCAGCTCACCCCCTTCGACGAAGCGGCGCGGCGAGCGCTCGCATGAGCCGCGCGGGCACGTGAGTTCGGGAACAGCAGCGGACTGTCGTGCCGCGGCTGCATCTGGTCGAGTGCGTCGTCCGCGATCGTCCGCAGCGGCACAACGCACCCGCTCAGCCGCGTCTTCGTCTGCTTGACCCGTCCGTTCGCGTACCCTCGACCCACTCGGCGAGCGTGACCCCGAATGCCCGCTCATCAGGCCGGAGCCGCGCCGACCCGCGACCTGCGACCTGCGAGCCGATACCGGTACGCCCACAGCGGCTCGCCGTCCACGCCCTTCGCCGTCAACTTGAACACCTGACCCTGCTGGATCACCGTGGAACCTCCTCGATCGACGATCAGATCGAGGAATCAGAAGCACGGCCGCAAGGTGACTCCTCTGACCACCCACTCAATGAGAGGTGGCGACCCAGACCGTCGGTGCGCGTTTGCCTTCACTCGTACGGAGGAGAGAGTTTGGTCAGGCGTGCAGGAAACGCCGTTCGGGTTCTGTCTCGGCGAGCTCGTGCGCGCGGGCGTAGGCGGCGCGCGCCTCGTCGTTCCGGCCGAGGCGCCGCAGGAGGTCGGCGCGGGTCGAGTGAACGTAACAGGTAACCCATCGAGTGCGAGCTCGGTGAGGAGAGCAAGCGCGGCTTCCGGTCCTTCGATTTCGGCGAGCGGGACGGCACGGTTCACCGTCACCACCGCGGAGCCCGTGAGCTCCTCGAGCCGGCGGTACAGGAGCGCGATCTGTTCCCAGTCGTGCGGCTCCTGCGTGTGGAGGTCTGCGATCGCCGCTTGCACGTCGTACGCACCGGCGCCGCGCAGGGCGAGGGCGCGTTCCAGCAGCTGCCGCGCGTCAACGATCTGCGCTTCATCCCAGAGCGAGCGGTCCTGCTCGTCGAGCAGGACGAGCTCGCCGCCGCGGAAGCGCGCGTCGCGGCGAGAGTGGGTGAGCAGCATCAGAGCCAGCAGTCCGGCGGCCTCCGCCTCGTCGGGCATCAGCTCGACGAGCGCACGCCCGAGGCGGATCGCTTCGGCGGCGAGTTCGACGATCCAAGCAGCGAGAACCCGCCGGCGAGTCGTTCAGACCGTACGCCAGCGACTGGGGTTTCGTCCGTTGGACGCGGCCGTAAGCACCCTCCGTCTGCCCCCACCGCTCCGCCTGCGCGAGGTGGGCCAGCTCGACTTTCGACGGCGCGTCCCGGAACGGGTCGATCGTGCCGCCGACGCTCAGCAGGTGCAGACCGACAACGGCGTGCGGATTGCGCTGGGCGAGCTTGGTCGAGACGCCGGCGCCAATGTCTCCGCCGTGGACGCCGTAGCGCTCGTAGCCGAGCGCAGCCATCAGCTTCGCCCACAGATCGGGTGTCCGCGCGGAGGCAAAGCGATCGGTCGGCTTGTCGGAGAAGCCGTATCCGG
>JBOGZX010000261.1:0-2257 GCA_050697615.1 Gaiellaceae bacterium | reverse complement strand
CAGGGCGCCGGCAAGCGACGGCGCGACCGGGTCGACGGCCGCGGTGACGAGCGCCAGCCCGAGCAGCGGCCCCACCGCCGGCTCGACGAGCAGGTTCGCGACGACGCCGAGCAGCGGCACCTGGCCGAACTGGAGCCAGAGGATCGGCGCCGTCGCCAGGCTGCACACCGCGGAGATCGCGAGCGGCGGACGAAGCGAGGGCGGCAGCGGATACCCCTCGAGCACGCGGGTCACCGGCCCGACGGCCAGGAAGATCGCTGCCACCGCCGCGAAGGACAGCTGAAACCCGGGGTCGTGGATCGCATACGGGCTCCAGCCGAGCAGCCCGACGGCGGCCAGCAGCAGCACATGCCAGGGATCGCGCTCCCGCGACGACAGCCACGCGATCGAGACGGCGGCACCCGAGACCGCGGCCCGGATTACCGACGGCTGCGGCCCGACTGCCAGCACGTAGGCGCCGATCGCGCCGAGCGCGGCGACATGCCCCAAGGCCCGCGGGAGCCCGAGCAGCCACACGAGCCCGAGCACCCCGCCCGCCAGCAGCACGACGTTCTGGCCCGACACGGCGAGGAGGTGGTACAGCCCGGAGCGCCGGAAGCTCGTCTTCAGGCTGTCCGAGAGTCCCGTATCGTCGCCGAGCACGATCCCGTCGATCAGCGCGCGCCGTTCTCCCGTCAGCGCGGGCGTCGAAGCGCGGCGGAGCCAGGCGCGGAGCCGGTCGGCGCGGCCGGCGAGCCCATGACGGCGACCCACCCGGCGCCACTCGTCGACCTTCATGACGACGTGTACGCCCTGGTGCCGCAGCCACGTGCGCTCGTCGAAGCCGTTCTGCGGCCCGCGCGGCAAGCGCACCACGGCGAGGAGGCTCACGACTGCGCCCTGAGGCGGGGCGCGTCCGAGCGGCAGCTCGAGCTCGACGCGTTCCCCGGCCGGTCGCCCGTCGAAGCGGCGCACCTGCGCAGGCAGGCGCTGATCGAAAGCGCCCACCCGCGCCTCACCCGTGACGACGACGAGTGCTCGCCCTGCGAGCCCGACGTCGGCGCGGAGCACGCTGCGGTCGAGCCGGTCGAGCCGCGCGCTACCCCACCACCAGCCTGCGACGGCGACGAGGAGCGCCGCACAGAGCAGACGGCGGCGCGGCGGCGGGACGACGAGCAACGCCCCCGTCGCGAGCACCATGCCCGCGAGCGCGGCCGGCGCGAGTCCGACGCGGACGAGATTCGAGAACGCGAGTCCGACGACTGCTGCGGCGACGATCACATGGGCCGGCAGGAGACGACTCACGGCACCACCAGCCCCTTCAGGTCGGCGATTCGGGAAGGCCCGATGCCCGAGATCGCGTCGAGCCCTTCAACCGACGTGAACGGCCCGTGCTGCTGGCGGTACGCAACGATCTTCTGCGCGGTGACCGGCCCGACGCCGGGCAGACTGTCGAGCTGCTCCGCGGAGGCCGAGCTGAGCGAGATCGGCCCGGTCACCGGGGCGGCGCCGCCGGCTGCGGACGCGGCTCCCGCGGCGGCGACGGGCGACCCGCGTGCCGGCACGAGCACCTGCTCGCCATCGGCGAGCGGCGCGGCGAGATTCACCGCGATCCGCATCGCGCGCGAGGTGAGGCCGCCGGCGCGCGCGATCGCGTCGGCGACCCGCGCGCCGCGTGGGACGCGGATCAGCCCCGGACGCTTGACGGCGCCGGCCACGTCCACGACCACGAGCGGGGGGTGCGCGGGAGCTGCAGCGCGCGGAGCCCGATGTGGCGCGATCGGAGCCACACGAAGCGGGGCTGCCGCCGGGCGGGCCGCGTGCTGTCGCCAGAGGACGGACAGGACGACGACGCCGACGATTGCGAGGGCGAGTGCGCGGCGCTTCGGAACGGTCAGACCTGAGAGATGGTGCACCGATCGAGCGTGCCTGCGCGCGTGTCACGCGTGGGTGACGGAAGCCGAACAAAAGTGTGAAATCACGCCCCGGCACGTCCCGCCGCGCTCCGCTCCCCCCGCCCGGCGTCCCGCAGCGTGGACGCCGCGAGAGCCGCTCTACACGACGATGTTGACGAGCTTGTCCGGCACGACGATCACCCGCCGTTCCTCGCCATCCAGGTGCGCACGCACCTTCTCCGACGCCCGGGCGCGCGCGACCAGCTCCTCCTCCGGCAACCCGGCGGGCACCTGGATCCTGTCGCGCAGCTTGCCGTTCACCTGCAGGACGAGCTCGACCGTCTCGCGCTTCAGCAGCGAGTCGTCGGCGACGGGCCACGGCC
>JBOGZX010000260.1:0-3696 GCA_050697615.1 Gaiellaceae bacterium | reverse complement strand
GTCATCTCCGTCTGGACGAGCCCTGGGCTGAACACGAACACCGGAAGGTCGAGCTTGTTGTTCAGCGTCTCCGCGTAGCGGCAGATCGCAGCCTTCGATGCGCTGTACGCCGTGTTCGATGCGCCGGGGAGATACGCCGAGCCGCTCCCGGTGATGACGATGCGCGACGCGCCGGCGGCCACCGCCGCCTCGCAGCAGAGATGCACGCCGAGGACGTTCACCTCGAATGTCCGCCAGAAGTCGGAGTCACCGCCGACGCCCGCGTTCGCGACGAGCAGGTCGACGTGGCCGATCTCGGCGAACGCCTCTGCGACCGAGTCGCGTGATGCGACGTCCATCGTGACGGCCCGCCCGCCGGTCTCCGCGGCGACGCCCTCGATCTGATCGCGGGAGCGCGCGGAGACGACGACCGACCAGCCGTCGCCGGCCAGCGAGCGCGCGATCGACGCGCCGATACCGCGCCCACCGCCGGTGATGACTGCAACTCCGTCAGGCAACTGCTGCTCCGATCTGATCGAGGGACTCGGGGTTCTCCAGGGACGACAGGTCGCCCGGATCGGTTCCGAGCGCCGTTGCTTTCACCGCGCGACGCACGATCTTCGCCGACCGCGTCTTCGGCAGCGCTTCGACGAAGAACACGCGCTCGGGCTTGAACGCCTTGCCGAGCTCGTCGGCGACGTGCGCGGCCACCTCCGCCTCCGTCGCTTCGGCGCCGGGCAGCAGGCAGCAGAAGATCCACGCCGTCTCGCCCTTCACCTCGTGCGGCACGCCGATTGCGGCCGCCTCGCGCACCGCCGGATGGCCGACGGCCGCGGATTCGAGCTCGGCGGGGCCGATGCGCTTGCCCGCGATGTTCATCGTGTCGTCGGAGCGGCCGTGCAGGAACCAGAAGCCGTCCTCGTCGACGGATGCCCAGTCGCCGTGCACCCAGACGCCCGGCAACCGCGACCAGTACGTCTCCACGAACTTGTCGGGATCGCGCCAGAAGCCGCGTGTCATGCCCGGAAACGGCCTGCGGCAGACCAGCTCGCCGACCTCGCCGCTGCCCGCGAGCGAGCGGCCTTCCTCGTCGACCACGTCCATCGCCATGCCGAGCGCCGGGCCGCCGAGCGAGCAGGCCTTGATCGGCCCCACCGGGGTCGGCGAGAGAAAGCACGCGCCCACCTCGGTGCCGCCGGAGCAGTTGATCACCGGGACGCGCGCCCGGCCGACGTTCTCGAAGAGCCACCGGTACGGGCCGGGGTTCCACGGCTCGCCGGTCGTGACGAAGGTGCGGAGCGACGAGAGATCGGCGTCGGGATCTCCGTGTGGCAGCAGTGCGCGCGCGAGCGTCGGCGAGAGGCCCAGCGAGGTGACGCGCTCCTGCTCGACCGTCCGCCAGAGGCGGTCGGGCGCGGGCCAGTCGGGAGCGCCCTCGGCGAAGACGATCGTGCCGCCGAGCGCCGCGACCCCCACCACCGTCCACGGCCCCATGATCCAGCCCATGTCCGTCGCGAAGTGCATGACGTCCCCCTCGTGCACGTCCGCCTGGTAGGCGGCCTCGCGCGCGATCGACACCAGGAAGCCGCCCTGGACGTGGACGACGCCTTTCGGCTTTCCGGTCGTGCCGGAGGTGTACGTGAGCAGATAGGGCGTCTCCGAGTCGACCTCCAGTGCGGGCAGCTCGCCGGGCTGGTCGTCGAGCTCGAAGGGCGCCAGCACCACGTGCTCGACGGTCGGCGACGACTGCATCGCCTCTTCGAGGATCTCCAGCATTGGCACGGGCCGGCCGCGGCGGAACGACGCGCGCTGCGTGATCACGACCTTCACCTCGCCGGACCGCAGGCGGTCGGCTACGGCGTGGGCCGCGAAGCCGGAGAAGATAGGCACCTGGACGGCGCCGAGGTGCGCGATCGCATGAGAGGCGATCGCGACGTCGGGCGACATCGGCAGGAAGATGGCGACTCGGTCGCCGGCGCGGACTCCGAGCGAGACGAGCTTCTCCGCGAGCCGTTTGACGTCGCGCGACAGCTCGCCGTAGGTCAGCTCGCGGCGCGACCCGTCCTCGCCGAGCCCGACCGCCGCGATCCGCTCGGGCTCCCGGCGCGCCCAGCGGTGCGCGCAGTTGTGCGCGATCGAGAGCTTGCCACCGACGAACCAGGTGGTCCACTCGGGGCCGCGCGAGCCGTCGAGGACGGCCGTCCACGGCTGCGAGAACTCGATCCCGAGATCCTCGACGACGAGCGGCCAGAACCAGTCCGGCTCCTCGGCCGAGCGCCGGACGAGCTCGGCGTAGTCGGCGACTCCCGCCCGGCGAACGAGTCGGGTCGCGTTCGCATGCTCGATCGTGGCCGCGTCCGGCCGCCAGACGATGTCGGTCACCGGCTTCATTCAACCAGTGCGCCGACGCCGCCTGGTTAGCGTCTGCTAACTTAGCCCGCTGCCGAGAGACGAGAGATAGAGAGAGAAGAGGTGCTTTATGAGGGAGCGATTCGTGACGCCGGAGAACAAGAAGTGGTGGACGCTCGCCGCAGTATCGGTCGGGCTGTTCATGATCATGCTCGACAACACCGTGGTGAACGTGGCGCTGCCGCGGATGCAGTCCTCGCTGCACATGACGCTGTCGCAGCTCGAATGGATCGTCACCGGCTACGCGCTGACGTTCGCGGCCTTCATGCTGACCGGCGGGAAGCTCGCCGACCTGCTGGGGCGGCGCCTGATGTTCATGATCGGCCTCTCGATCTTCACGTTCGCGTCGCTCGCGTGCGGGCTCTCCTCGAGCGGTGACTTCCTGATCGGCGCGCGCGTCGTGCAGGGCCTCGGAGCGGCGCTGATGAACCCGTCGACGCTCTCGATCATCACCGCCACCTTCCCGCCGCGCCAGCGCGGGACGGCGATCGGCATCTGGGCCGGCGTGTCGGCGATGGCGCTCGCGATCGGGCCGCTCGTCGGCGGCCTGCTGACCGAGCACGTCAACTGGAACTGGATCTTCTTCATCAACGTGCCGATCGGCGCACTCGGGCTGCTCGCGATCCCGTTCTAAATCGACGAGTCGCGCGACACCTCCCGAGAGCAGCGACCCGACGTACCGGGCCTCGCGACGTCGGGGCTCGGTCTGTTCGCGCTGACCTACGCCTTCATCGAGTCGAACCAGTACGGCTGGACGTCCGACCGGATCCTCGCCGCGTTCGCGGTCGCCGTGGCCTCGTTCGCCGCGTTCGCGCTGCTCGAGCGGCACCAGCGCCTGCCGATGCTCGACCTCTCCCTCTTCCGCAACCGCACCTTCAGCGGTGCCAACACGGCGATGCTCTTCGTCGGCCTCGCCATGTTCGGGACGTTCTTCTACGTGTCGATCTACATGCAGAAGGTGCTCGACTACTCGCCCGTCCAGGCCGGCGCCTCGTTCCTGCCGATGACGGTGCTGGTGATCACGATCGCGCCGGCGGCGGGCCGGCTGTCCGACCGTGTCGGCTCGCGCTGGCTCGTCGGGGGCGGCATGGCGATGCTCGCGATCATGCTGCTCTACTACTCGCGGCTCGGCGCCCACGAGAGCTTCTGGGCGATCCTGCCCGGGCTGCTCGTCGGCGGAGCCGGGATGGCGTTGACGATGACGCCGACGACCGCGGCCGCGATGAGCTCCGTGCCGGTCGACAAGGCCGGGGTGGGCTCGGCCGTGCTCAACTCGATGCGTCAGGTCGGCGGCTCGCTCGGGATCGC
>JBOGZX010000259.1:0-1671 GCA_050697615.1 Gaiellaceae bacterium | reverse complement strand
CGTCAGCTCGCTGTCGAAGGTGCAGGAGGCCGGCGAGTGGACGATGTCCGTCGAGACGAGCGGCTCGGTCGAATAGTCGAGGTACGGCGCGAGCGATCCGCTCTCCGCCGCCGCCTGGAACGCGGCGTTCACGGATTCGGGCGTCGCCTCGTCCCGCAGCGTGACGACGAAGTCGGTGATCGAGCCGGTCGGAACCGGAGCGCGCACCGAGACGCCGTCGACCTTGCCCTTCAGGTGCGGCAGCACGAGCCCGATCGCGCGGGCGGCGCCCGTCGACGTCGGGATCAGGTTGATCGCGGCGGCCCGCGCGCGGCGCAGGTCCCTGTGCGGCAGATCCTGGAGCTGCTGGTCGGCGGTGTACGCGTGGATGGTCGTCATGAAGCCCTGCTCGATCCCGAACGCGTCGTCGAGCACCTTCGCCATCGGCGCGACGCAGTTCGTCGTGCACGACGCGTTCGAGATGATCGAGTGCCGCTCGGGGTCGTACGCGTCGTCGTTGACGCCGAGGACGAGCGTCACGTCCGGGTCCGTCGCCGGCGCCGAGATGACGACCTTCTTCGCGCCCGCGTCGAGGTGCTTCTGCGCACCGTCGCGCTTCGTGAAGAGGCCCGTCGACTCGATCACCACGTCCACCTCGAGCTCGCGCCACGGCAGGCTCGCGGGGTCGCGCTCGGCGAGGCCCTTCAGCTCGTTGCCGTTCACCTTCAGTGAGCCGCCGTGGACCTCGACGTCGCCGCCGAACCTGCCGAGCGTCGAGTCGTGGCGCAGGAGGTGCGCCATGGTGTTCACGTCACCGAGGTCGTTGAACGCGACGACGTCGAAGTCGCCCTTCCGCTCGAGCGCCGCCCGGTAGAAGTTGCGGCCGATCCGGCCGAATCCGTTGATTCCAACGCGTGTCTTCGCCATACCGGCGACTCTAACTACGCAGAGGTCGAGCTCGCGGCGATTCCGTAGATGTCGGCGAGCTTCTCGCGCAGGTAGCGCACGTACGGCTCGGGATCGATCTCGGACGTGCCGGCGACCCGCTCGAGCGTCTCGCCGGGCGTGTACTTCCGCCCCAGCCGGTGCAGGTGCTCGCGCAGCCAGTCGCGCAGCGGGGCGAAGTCGCCCTGCTCGACGCTCGCCGACAGATCCGGTAGGTCGGCGGTGATCTTCTCCCAGATCTGCGCCGAGATCAGGTTGCCGAGGGCGTAGGTGGGGAAGTAGCCGATCGAGCCGCCCGACCAGTGCACGTCCTGCAGCACCCCGTTCGTGTCGTCGGGCACCTCGATCGCGAGGTACTCCCACATCCGCCGATTCCACTCCTCGGGCAGCTGCTCGAGCGGGAACTCGTCGGCGAGCATCGCCTGCTCGAGCTCGAACCGGAGGATGATGTGCAGGTTGTACGTCGCCTCGTCGGCCTCGACGCGAATCAGCGAGGGCTCGACCGCGTTCGCCTCGCGATACCACCGGTCGGCGTCGTAGCCGGCGAGCGCGTCGGGAAACGTCGCCTGCAGCCGCGGGAAGAAGTGCCGCCAGAACGGCCGCGAGCGGCCGACGAGGTTCTCCCACATGCGGCTCTGCGACTCGTGCATGCCCAGCGAGACGCCGCGCGCGAGCGGGCTGCGCTCGAGGCCCGGGTCGACCTGGTGCTCGTAGAGCCCGTGCCCGAACTCGTGCATGGTCGCGAAC
>JBOGZX010000258.1:0-2056 GCA_050697615.1 Gaiellaceae bacterium | reverse complement strand
GGGTGCCTGCGAGCTCGGCGCCGAGAGCCGATCCGGCGGGGGCGACCGCGCGCGCCCGCAACTCCCCCGACCCCTCCAGCACGCGCAATACGCACACGTCCGCGCCCGCCGCGGCCGCTCCGGCCTCGGCGATCGCGGCGAGCGCCGTACGCAGATCGCTCGTCGCTGCGACCTGCGCGGAGGCGTCCGCGAGGATCTCGACGGGCAGCAGCCGGGTCCCCACGACCATGGTGACGAGGATAGTGCCCAGATACACTTGCGTCGTGGCCGAGCCTGCGCGCAGAAGTCCCCTCGCCGCCGAGGATCCGCCGTCGCTGGACCCGCTGGCGATCGAGCACGCCTACCGCCGCGAGCGCGCCCGGCGCAGGGCGCGGAACGAGCGCCGAAGCTCGGCGCGCCGGTCGAACGTCCGCTTCTGGGTGGCGCTGCTCGTGCTCGTGTTCATCGCGGCGTTCGCGATCCTCGCCGCCTGGCACGAGGTACAGACGCTGTTCGGCGTCTGACGGACCCGCCCCTCGACGAGGGGGCCTCTACTGCCGGCGGCCCACCGCCCGCGCGAGCGGGCTCCACGAAACCTGCTCCCACGAGGTTCCGGCGCACATCGGGCACACGGGCAACGCCGCGTGCACGGTCACGCCGTACCCGCAATCCGAGCAGTGGTACTCGCCCACCACGGTCGTGCCCGCGGTGACGAACTCGACGTATTCGCTCCCTGCCGCGCTGCTGCCCGCCGCCTGCCGAACGCTGTCGAGCATCTGACCCCTTTCCGTTCTTCCACCGCCGGTGCTCACGGTCCAAACAACCTCCGACCGGGAGTATCCCCATAATCATGCAAGTGGAAACCCCCGACTTCTTCGACGACGAGGAGCGGTCTCCCGGAGCGCCGACTCCAGCGGGCTACCTGCGGCCGGCCGCGGGCGGCATCTGGGCAGCCGGGGAGCGCATCACCTGGGTCGCCGGGCTCGTTCTGGCGCTGTCGAGCTTCATGGACTGGTACGCAGGGTCGGGCGTCGGAGTGAAGCTCGCCGTGATCGGCTGGCACACCGGGGTGCTCGGCAAGCTCGTGTTCTTCGTCGGGGTCGCGGTGCTCGCGCTCGTCGCGCTGCGAGAGTCGGGCTTCGAGCTGCCGCCGGCGCTCCCCGACAGTCTCCTGGTGCTCGCCCTCGGCGCGCTCGGCCTGATCTTCGTGCTGATCCGCGTCATCTCGATCCCCGACTCGGTTCTGCCTGCCGACGGGCGCGGGATCGGCATCTGGATCAGCCTCGTCGCCAGCCTCGGGGTGCTGCTCGGCGGGCTGCTGCGAGCAGCAGAAGAGCTGTAGCGACTCCGAGCGCCGCGCCGGCGAGCACGTCGAGCGGAAAGTGGTCGCCGTTGTAGAGGCGCGAGAGCGCGATTCCGACGGCAAGCGCGAAGAGCGGCGCCCGCAGGCGTGGCGCGAACGTCGAGAGCACGGTCGCGCACGCGAAGCTCGTCGCCGCGTGACCGGAGGGAAACGAGTGGGTCGTGAGGGTCGGGCCGAGCTGGTGAACGAACGGCCGGTGCCGGTGGACGAGCGCCTTGATCGCCTCGGTGAGCAGGTCGGACGCAGCGTCTGCCGCCACGACGGCCGCAAGGAGGAAGGGCTGCCGCCGGAGCAGCGCGAGCACGATCGCGATCGCGATCCAGACGGCGCCGAGCGTACCGATCCGCGACAGGCCGATCGACAGCCAGTCGACGAAGCCGAGCCGGTGCGCGACGATCCAGAGCTCGACGCGCCGGTCGAGCGAGATCAAGCAGGAACGAGTTGTTTCGCGCGCTCGATCAGCTGCTGCGGGTCGAACGGCTTCCCGACGAATCCCCGGGCCCCCCGGCGCTCCGCGTCGGCGCCGGACTCCTCGTCGACCTGCCCGGAGAACATGATCACCGGAATGGAGCCGTGGCGCTCCTGCATCCGCTGCAGCATCTGCCAGCCGTCGATGCCCGGCATCACGACGTCGAGCAGCACCCGCTCCGGAACCCGGTCGGCGATCGCGTCGAGTGCGGACGAGGCGCTGCAGGCGATCGACGACCAGGCGCC
>JBOGZX010000257.1:0-1987 GCA_050697615.1 Gaiellaceae bacterium | reverse complement strand
CGCGCGCGAGCCGGGGCGGGGCGTCCGGGCGAATGTCCAGGACAGCGGGCGGCGGATCGTCGCGATGCATGCGGACGACCTCCATCGCATTCGCGTCGACGAAGGGAAGCCGCCCCGTGAGCATCCGGAAGAGGATGACGCCGAACGAATAGACGTCGCTCGCCGGCCCGGCGGCCAGTCCAGCCGCCTGCTCCGGCGAGATCGTCGAGGCGGTGCCGAGCACCGTGCCCGCCTCGGTCAGCGTTCCCGCGTCGCCCATCCGGGCGATCCCGAAGTCGGCGATCTTGGCTCGCCCCTCGGCGTCGAACAGGACGTTCGCGGGCTTCAGGTCGCGGTGCACGAGCCCGCGCACATGGGCGTGAGCGAGCCCGCCGGCGAGCTCGGCGGCGATCCGCTCCGTGTCTGCGTCGGGCAACGGACGTCCCTGCGAGAGGCGGTCCTCGAGGGATCCGCCCGGGAGGTACTCGAGTACCATGAAGGGCTTTCCCGCGGCCTCGCCGTAGTCGTAGAGAGAGCAGACGTGCGGGTCGGAGAGCGCGGCGGCCGCGCGCGCTTCGCGCTCGAATCGTGTGCGGTCGGCGGTCGGCGCGAGCATCTTGACCGCGACCTGCCGACCGAGCTCGGTGTCCTCGGCGAGCCAGACGGAGCTCATCGCGCCACGGCCGAGCGGCTCGAGCAAGCGGTAGCGCTCCGCGATCAGCTCCCCGGCCATGTCCCCGCGAATTATCGTGATCGTCATGGACGAGCTGCCGGGAATCGACGAGGCCCTCGCCCGCGTGCTCGATCGGGTGCGTCCGCTCGGGGACGAGGACGTCCCGGTCGGACACGCCGCCGGCCGCGTTCTCGCGGTCGACGCACGCGCCGCGGTCGATCTTCCGCCGTTCGACAGCTCGGCCATGGACGGCTACGCCGTGCGTGCGCGGGACACGCCGGGCCGTCTGGAGATAACGGGTCAGTCCGCCGCCGGGCATCCGGCGAGCGACCGGCTCGAGCCGGGCTGTGCGGCCGTGATCTCGACCGGCGCGGTCGTTCCCGGCGGGGCCGACGCGGTCGTGCCGGTCGAGAGGACCGCTCTCGACGGTGCCTACGTGCAGGTCGACGAGGTGTCGCCCGGGACCCATGTTCGTCCCCGCGGCGGCGACGTGCGCGCGGGCGCGGTCGTCGTGGAGGCGGGAGTGCGCCTCGGACCGCCACAGGTCGCCGCCCTCGCGGCCTCGGGTGCCTCCGTCGCCCGCTGCACACGCACGCCGCGGGTGTTCGTGCTCGCGACCGGCTCCGAGCTGCGCGCCCCCGGCGAGACGCTCCGGCCCGGCGAGATCTACGAGTCGAACGCGACGCTGCTCTCAGCCCAGGTCGCGTCCGCGGGCGCTCTGGCTGAGGTCTCGCCGGCCGTCGCGGACGACGCCGACGCGACACGTGACGCGCTCGCTCGCGGACTCGGATTCGACGTCCTCATCACCTCGGGCGGCGTCTCGGTGGGGCCGCACGACCTCGTGCGTGCGGCGCTCGCCGAGCTCGGAGCGGAGGAGGTGCTCTGGCGCGTCGCCGTGAAGCCCGGCAAGCCGATCGCGTTCGCGGTCGCCGGCCGCACGCTCGTCTTCGGCCTGCCCGGCAACCCCGTCTCCGCCCTCGTCGGATTCGAGCTGTTCGTGCGTCCCGCGCTGGACGCCCTGCAAGGGCTGCGCGATCCGGGGCCGCACTACCTGGCCGGGCGCCTCACGCGCGCCGTCCGCCGCAACGACGGTCGCGACGAGCTGCTGCGCGCCCGCGTTCGGGTCGCGGAAGGCGGGCCGGCGCTCGAGCCGCTCGACGGACAGGAGTCGCACATGATCGTGCGCGCGGCCTCGGCCGACGCGCTCGTGCTCGTGCCGAGCGGCCGAGGCGAGCTGGCGGCGGGCGCCCCCGTCCGCTATATCAGGATCGCGTAGGAGCCGCCGCCACCGCTCCTCTCGGGGCGTACACAGGCCCCCCGCGAGGTGCCACGGAG
>JBOGZX010000256.1:0-3625 GCA_050697615.1 Gaiellaceae bacterium | reverse complement strand
GCGTCGCCGTAGTTCTCGGTCGTCCCGGTCTTGCCCGCGACCTCGCGCCCCGGCAGCTGGGCGGCGGTGCCGGTGCCGTACTGCGTGACGCCCTGCAGCAGCTGGTTGATCACTTCCGCCTGCGTCGGCGTGAGCGCCGGCGTGTCGACGACGTTGTTCACCTCCACGCGCCCCTTCGAGTCGCGTACCTCCTGCACGGCGCGCGGCTGGTTGCCGAAGATGGAGCCGTCGATCCGGGACCCGCCGTCGGCGAACGAGGCGTAGGCCCGGGCCATCTCGAGCGGGGTGGCCGGCTCGGCGCCCAGCCCGATCGCGAAGTACCCGCGCAGCCTCGTCGTGATCCCGAGCTTCGTCGCGGTGTCCTTGACGTTGCGCGGCCCGACGAGCGCCGTCAGCTGCGAGAAGACCGAGTTGTCGGAGAGAGCGATCGCCTTCGTCAGGTCGATCGGGCCGAGGTACTCCCCCTCGTAGTTGTTGACCTTCCAGAGCCGTCCGTCGGCGTCGATCGTCACGGGCTTGGAGTCGAAGATGCTCGACGGCGCGATGTTGTCCTTCAGGGCAGTCGCGAGCACGAACGGCTTGAAGGCCGACCCGGGCTGCCGCTCGCCCTGCGTGGCGAGGTTGAACTGGCTCTTGTGGTAGTTCTCGCCGCCGACCATCGCGAGCACGGCGCCCGAGTGGGCGTCGAGCACGACCATCGCCGCGGTCGGGCCCCGGCCGTCCGGCGGCAGTACGGACTTGATCGCGTCGCGTGCGATCTGCTGGAGGTCCATGCGGAGCGTCGTCTTCACCCGCAGCCCGCCGCCGAACGTCCGGCTGACGCCGTAGCGATGGACGAGCTGCTCCTTCACGTAGTTCGCGAAGTACGGGGCCGCGATCGGCTGGGTCGCCGGCAGAGTCACCTTGGCCGGGTCGGGCATCGGGTAGACGAGCGAGTTGACGAGCTGGCTCTTCGTGAGGTAGCCCTGCGCATAGAGCTGCCGCAGCACGAGGTTGCGTCGCGCCTTTGCCTCCGCCGGGTGCGCGACCGGGTCCCAGAGGCTCGGATCCTCGGGGATGCCCGCGAGCAGCGCCGCCTCGGCGGGCTTCATCTGGGCCGCGCGATGCCCGAAGTAGATCCGCGATGCCTGCTCGACGCCGTAGGCGCCGTTCCCGAAATAGACCGTGTTCAGGTATGCGGTCAGGATCTTGTCCTTCTTCCAGCGTTGCTCGAGCTGCCAGGCGAGCGCGGCCTCGAAGAGCTTGCGTCCGATCGTCTTCTGGCTCGTCAGGTACGCGGTCTTCACGAACTGCTGGGTGATCGTCGAGCCGCCCTGCACGGCGCCGTGGTGCGAGACGTCGGCCCAGAGCGCGCGGGCCATGCCGCGCAGGTCGACGCCGCGGTGCTCGTAGAAGCGCTTGTCCTCGATCGCGACGATCGCGTGCTTCATCCAGGGCGAGATGGCGGCCGACGGGACGACGATGCGCGCCTGGTCGCCGCGCAGGATCGAGAGCACGCTGTGCCCGTTCGCCGCGTACACGTAGGTGTTCGCCTGCTGCTTCTGCGCCGCCGGGTCGAGCTGAGGGATCTTCGCGGCGACGGCGGTGAGGAGCCCGACGGTGAACGACGCCGTGCCCAGGAGCCCGAGAACGACGAGAAGGGCGAGAAGTCTGAGCTTGCGGATCCGCCGGCGACGGGGCCGGCGTGCTTTTCTCCGGAAGAGCGCCAGAACCGGGGTAGTCTAGCCCGCTGTGGAAGTCGCAGAGCTGACGCGCAACGCCGTCGACGTCCTGCCGGCGGGCGGCCTCGAGGAGAAGCTGAAGCTGGGGCGGCCGCTCCGGGTGAAGCTCGGCGTCGACCCGACCTCGCCCGACGTTCACATCGGCTTCGCCTATGTGCTCGACCGCCTCGCCGACTGGCAGCGGTCGGGCCACACGGTCGTACTGATCGTCGGTGACTACACGGCGCGGATCGGCGATCCGTCGGGGCGCTCGAAGGAGCGGCCGGTTCTGCCGGACGCGGAGCTGGACGCAAACGCTCGCTTCTTTGCGGACCAGGCCTTCCGCATCCTCGACCGGGACCAGACGGAGGTGCGCTTCAACGGCGAGTGGCTCGGAGCGCTGTCGTACGCCGACACCGTCCGCCTGGCCCGCACGATGACGGTGGCGCGTCTGCTGGAGCGCGACGACTTCGCCAACCGGTTCTCCGAGCACGTCCCGATCTCGCTCTCCGAGCTCCTGTACCCGATCATGCAGGCCTACGACTCGGTCGCGATCGAGGCGGACGTCGAGATCGGCGGAACGGACCAGCGATTCAACCTGCTCGCCGGGCGGGACGTGATGCCGCAGTACGGCCTCGAGCCGCAGATCGTCGTGACCTACCCGCTGCTCGTCGGCCTGGACGGGGAGCTCAAGATGTCGAAGTCGCGGGGCAACTACATCGGGATCACCGAGCCGCCCGAGGAGATGTTCGGCAAGACGATGTCGGTCCCGGACGCGGCGTTGCCGCAGTGGTGGGAGATGCTCGCCGGCCGGGATCACCCGGACGACCCGATGGAGTGGAAGCTCGAGCTCGCGCGGCGAATCACCGCCCGCTGGCACGGGGAGGACGGGGCCCGCTCGGGGGAAGAGCACTTCACGCGGGTCGTCCGTCGCGGCGAGGCGCCGTCCGAGGTGCCGGAGCTCGAGTTGCCCCGCGGCGATCCCGTGCACCTGCCGACCCTGCTCGTGGACGGTCTCGGGATCGCCTCGACCTCGGAGGCCCGCCGCCTGATCCAGCAGGGCGGGGTGAAGGTCGACGGGGAGCCTGCGCCCGGCGTCGACGTCGCCCGTGCCGCGCTCGCCGGCGCCCTGTTGCAGGTCGGGAAACGTCGCTTTGCCCGTTTGACAGGGTAGGCAGGCTCGCTATACTTCTCCGGCCGTCCGCTCGGTCGGCGTTAGAAAACCCCTGTAACTCGACCATAGGAGCCTCCCAGGCCCGACTCGTACTGCTACGATTCGTCCACTTGGAGGCCTCTGGCGCGAGTCGGAGGCTTTTTTTCGCCCGCCGTTCCGACGCGGCACCGGTCTTTGAAAACTCAACAGCGAACGTTCTTCGATACGTCGAGACCTGGACCTCGCCTGCTCGAGCACTCCTCGGAGCGCCCGGCTGGAGGGGAACGGGAATCAACCTCGTCGTCGAAGCGATCCTTGCCTTTTGAACTCGGCGGGGACCTGCGGAGACGACCTTTGAGCACGAGCTCAATGTGAAAGGACTGCCGGCGGAACCATTGCCGGCGACCATTCTTCACGGAGAGTTTGATCCTGGCTCAGGACGAACGCTGGCGGCGCGCTTAACACATGCAAGTCGAGCGAGAACCAGGCCTTCGGGCCTGGGGAAAGCGGCGAACGGGTGAGTAACACGTGGGTAACCCACCCTTGGTACCGGGATAGCCCGGGGAAACCCGGATTAATACCGGATGGCCCAACAGCTCTTCGGGGCGGTTGGAAAAGGTAGCTTCGGCCTCCGACCAAGGACGGGCCCGCGGCGGATTAGCTTGTTGGCGGGGTAACGGCCCACCAAGGCGACGATCCGTAGCTGGTCTGAGAGGACGATCAGCCACACTGGGACTGAGACACGGCCCAGACTCCTACGGGAGGCAGCAGT
>JBOGZX010000255.1:0-5828 GCA_050697615.1 Gaiellaceae bacterium | reverse complement strand
CGGGCGGGTTTTGGTCGAGGAGGGCTCGGTCGGGCGGCGCCGAAGAGAGAGTGTTTACTGTTTGTAAGTTTGAAGGGTCCTCGGTTGTGGTGGCGAACCAGGGGTTGTGGAGCGGGCGGAGGCGGAGGAGCCCGCCCGTTGCGCGAGACGGATGGGACACGAGTCTCAACTATCAGCACGCTCCGGCAGATCCTCGAGCCGCATCACGTGCTCCGGCTCATCAAGGAACCACACGTGTGT
This sequence comes from Gaiellaceae bacterium, assembly GCA_050697615.1. Lineage (GTDB taxonomy): Bacteria > Actinomycetota > Thermoleophilia > Gaiellales > Gaiellaceae > PALSA-600. The sequence goes on along the minus strand of JBOGZX010000255.1, from coordinate 5,588 downwards.
CCCCCACGCGAGCGCGGAGACAAGCTGCCGGAACGGTTGCGCGGTTCGGCTGACGAAGGCCGAGAGGAAGCGGCACACATCCACGTCGAGATTTTGCGCCGACGCCCACTCGATGAGCGCTGCCTTTCGTTCCTCGTCAATCGCGCCAGCCGTGTAGACCGCCTCGAGAAGCCAGAACATTCCCGGTCCGGCGTCGAAGAGAAGCGCGTCCGGCAGCACACGCGCCGCGTCGATGTCGATTCCGAGGCGTCGTAGCAATCGTGCATCGATTACGTCCACGTGCTCGCGGCTTTCACTGATGAAGAGCACGCTCGGCTGTTCGAGGAGGCGCGGAGCCAACTCCTCGATCACGCCCTTGAGAATGAGCGAGCTGCCACCCGGTGAGAGCGGTCGGCTCGCACCGCCGGGAATCCGGACGACGACCTGAGCTCCCGGCCCCGCGAGTTGTTGTGCGACGGCGATCCGTGCGAGCCCCGCGGCGCTGAGATGCTGCTGCCGCCAGTCCGAGATCGCCTGCTCGAGTGCGACGCCTCGCAGCCGAGGGTCGAAGAGCGCGGCGAAGTCAGCGGCGAGCGACCACTGCGGGACGGGCGAGGTGGTGGGCACAGACTCGTCCCGAATGACGGCACCGTATTCAGCCCAAGTACGGAAGGTCTCGTCGCGCAGCGGCTCGCGCGTGTTGTCGCCGTACCACGGCTGGTGCCGGATGCCCCAGCCGTCCAGGTGCTCGGATGAGGCTGCGCCTGCCGCGCTGGGCCGCCTCGTACCACTCGCGACGCTCGTTCACCCGTGTGCGCCGCGCGGCGGCGTCGCACGTCCACAGCACCATCGACGGCCGGATCCTCCGCTCTCCTTCGATGGAGCCGACGTAGAGGCAGACGAAAATCGCCGACGCGGCCAGCTGGTTCGTGAGACGTCCGCGATGCGGGAGCTGCTCGGGAAAGATGAATCGGAGGCGCTCTTGGCAGAGGGCGCGGCTCGGAAGGCTCATTCGGTGTAGTAGCCCGCGACGGTTGCGTCTAGCTCCACATCGGGGAGGCCGCTCCAGGAACGAAGCACGCCGGCGGGCGGGAGCGGCAGCGCCTCGAGCTCGTAAGCGGACACGGCAACGCTTCCCGTCAAGCATCGGTAGAGCCGGTCGAACGTCTCGGTGTTCAGAAGCCGCCGTAGAAGTGGCCGCGACAGCGCACTCTCGACGTCGGAGCATCGAAGGACGTTGACGTGGTTCTCGACAACGACGGCGCCGCCCCACTCGGCCAGGGTCGCCGCATCGAGAGCGGAGACGACGAGCCGACGCGGTTGCTCTGGCGCTGTCGTCCGTTGGACGAGGATCGTCGGCTCGGTCAGCCGCATGAAGTCGTCCTGAGGACGCAGAAGGATCCAGCGCTGCGCTTCACGCGCTGCCGCGCGACGGATCTCGCCTCCCTCGAGGTCGGCTGCCCAAAGAATCGGGACCGCTCCATCACGGTGCGCGGAATCGATCTGCGGCTTGTGGCGATTCCAGACAAGCGGTCCGGTCGACGCCTTCCAGCCATAGTCCGACAAACGGGCCTCGAGCTGGGAGGCCTTCCGGATCAGACTACCGTCGCCGGGTGTACGGGGGAGCAGCCAAGGCCGGTCTTCGCGAGCCAAAGGCAGAACGGCCTGAGGCAGGTGCAGCCGGGCCGACGCTCCGTTGATGATGACCTGCGAGCAGGCGACTTGTCGCGAACTTGCGGCCTTCTGAAAGATAGCGAGGCACGTCTCCTGAAGCACGTCACCACCGAAGACGCCCGCGCGCGCATCGACGAAAGCGAGCCGAACGAGCGGCGCCTCGCGCGCAACGAACGCCCGTAGACGCTGGAAGTACGCACCGCCGAGGAAGCTCGTGGGAATGACCGCGGCGACGACACCACCCGGCCTGACGCGCTCGATCGCGGCTTGAAGAAACAATGCGTAGCGGTTCGCGTGGCCGTAGAGGGTCGACTGCCAGCGCTCGCGAGCGTCCGACGACAAGCGCACCCGCCCGTACGGCGGATTCATCACGATCGTCTGCGGCCGGTCATGAGCGCGGGCGAGACCATCCCCTACTCGCAGAAGCGTCGGCAGCGGCTCGCGCTCCTCCGCAGGCAACCGACTCCAAAGCGGGAGGAGCTCGGCGGCCAAAAGCGCATTACCGAGCCACACCGCGATCGGGTCGAGGTCCGTTCCACCGAGCTGCGCGGAGACCTCTCTCAATGCCTTCGCCGGATCGAGTGCCGCCTGGACGTAGCCCCGAAGCGGAGGAATCAGAAGCGCCCCCGCACCGGCGGCAGGGTCGACTACAGGCCCGTTTCCGGATGCGACGGCGATAACCTCGCTCCACAACTCTGCCGCGAGCAGCGCGGGCGTGTAGTGGCGTCCATGCTGCAGCCTCGTAGCCGGATCGAGGGCATCGATGTACGCCTCGCCGAACTCGTGCGGGCTCTCCTCGAGGAGCCGAGAGACGCCCTCCTCGATAGCTACTGGGGGTCTATCGAGAGCGCGTTCCCAGGCCTGCCATTCCGGGGGTAGCCCAGTAGCAGCGGCTCGCCGCTCCCACCATTCCGGAATGCGGCTGAGTACGTCGTGAACCTCAGGAGCGCATAGCTCGGTGGCGACCGCGACGACCATACAGCAAGGGTATGGAGGGCGCAGGATGGTGCGCGCGGGATTCCCCCGCTCCACCAGCTTCCACGGGATCTGTGGCGATTCCAGGCCGCTTCGCTTCGCATCGCGGACATGAGCGACGACGAGCGCCTCGCCGAAGTCGGCCTGGCGCCGCCCGCTCCCGGACGGAGGACCTGGCCGCGCTACCAGGAGACGGGCGAGATGCCCTGGCATGAGGGCTGGCAGGGGCTGCTCGCGCCGAGCGGCCGCGTGGGGTGATCCTCTGTCTGTTCATCGAGGATCCCGGCGCGCTTCCGGCAACGCCCACCCGCCGCCGACAATCAGCTCCGCGTCCGCGCCGCCACCGACAGGCATGCGCACTTGACCGGAGCCGCGGCCGGCTCAGCGGCCGGAGCGCATCTGCAGGCGGCGCGCGAACGTGTCGAGCGTGACGGCGGCGAGCAGCACGAGCCCGGTGATGATGTAGATCCAGCCGTTCGAGACGTTCAGCGTGTTGAGGCCGTTCTGCAGCGTCCCGATCAGGACCGCGCCGAGCAGCGCGCCGCGTACCTCGCCGCGCCCGCCGAACAGGCTCACGCCTCCGATCACGGCGGCCGCGATCGCATTCAGCAGCAGGTTGCCCGGCGGGAAGGTGAGCGCGACGGAGTTCACCTGCGCCGCGAAGATGATGCCGCCGATGCCCGCAGTCGCGCCCGAGATCACGAAGACGAGCACGCGGATGCGCGAGACGCTGATACCGGCACGACGGGCCGCCTCGGCATTCCCGCCGACCGCGTAGACGTGGCGGCCGAAGGTCGTCCACTTCGCGAGGAACGTTAGGAGGATCAGGAAGACGATCACGATCACGCCCGAGAGCGGCAGGCCGAGCGACGTTGCGATCACCTTGCCGTGATTCGCGACCGCCACCGCGCCGAACGCGACGACCGCGATCCCGGCCGCCTTCGCCAGCAGCCCGAGGATGTTCACCTGCGCGATCTCGGTGCCGCGGGCGGCGACTCGCTTGTAGAGCACGCTGAGCGGATAGAGCGCCGTGATCACGATCGCGACGATGTAGCCGCCGAGATGCGAGAAGGCGTAGCTGTCGGTGTAGTTGATCCAACGGTCCTGGATGATGATCGTGCCGCGCTGCTCGAGCTTGTTCAGGATCACGCCCTGCCAGATCAGGAAGCCCGCGAGCGTGACGACGAACGAGGGCACGCCGACGAACGCGACGATCGACCCCTGGACGCCGCCGATCACCGCGCAGACCGCGACGGCGATGACGATCGCGATCATGCCGTTCAACTGATGCCCGCTGCCGGGAAGCTGGAGCTCGGCGACGACGAGCGCGCCGATGCCGGCGAGATACCCGATCGACAGGTCGATCTCGCCGAGCAGCAGCACGAAGACGACGCCGAAGGCGAGCATCGCCGTGCCGGCGGTCTCGTTGATCAGGTTGGTGAAGTTGACGGCAGTGAAGAAGTTCGTCGCCGTCAGACCGAAGAGGATGACGACGGCGATCTCGCCGACGATGATCGGCACCGGGCCGAGGTTGCCCGTCCGGAGGTTCAGCCAGGCACGCTGGTAGAGGCCGGCGACGCCGCTCGGAAGCTCCTCCTCCTCGGTCGGCTTCGCGCGGTCGGGACCGATGACGTCCGCGGTCGTCATGCCTCTGCTCCGGCGGTGGACGCGATGCCCGCGACCCTCGTCGGGACGCCGGCGGTGATCGCCTCGACCACCGCCTGCTGCGTCGTCGAGCGACGCTCGAACACGCCGACGTTCCGCCCGAGCCGCAGCACGGTGATGCGGTCGGCGGACTCGAAGATGTCGTGGAGGTTGTGCGAGATGAGCACCACGGCCAGGCCCTGCTCGCCGAGGCGGCGCACGAGGGCCAGCACCTGCTCCGTCTGCGCCACGCCGAGCGCGGCGGTGGGCTCGTCGAGGATGACGAGCTTCGAGTTCCATTGCACGGCCTTCGCGACGGCGACCGACTGACGCTGGCCGCCGGAGAGCGTCGCCACCGGCTGCCGGATCGACGAGATCGTCGTGACCGCGAGCGTCTTCAGGGTCGCCGCCGTGCTGTGCTCCATGGCGGCCTCGTTGAGAATCTGGAAGCGGTTCGCCTCGCGGCCCAGGTACATGTTCTGGACGACGTCGAGGTTGTCGCAAAGGGCGAGATCCTGGTAGACGACCTCGATCCCGAGCCGCGCCGCGTCCTTCGGCCCGTGGATGTGGACCTCCTTGCCCTCGAAGAAGATGCGACCGCTGTCGGGCGAGTGGGTTCCCGCGATGCACTTGATCAACGTCGACTTGCCGGCTCCGTTGTCGCCGACCAACGACATGACCTCACCGGCGTTCACCTCGAAGTCGACGTCGGTCAGTGCCTCCACCGACCCGAACGTCTTCGTGATGCCGCGAAGCTGGAGAAGTGGCGTGTCGCTCATCCGGTTGAGATCGCGGTGGAGGCGCCCCGAGAGGCGCCTCCACCGCGGATCGCGCGTCCTGTTACTTGCAGTACTGCTTGAACGTACCGACGCACACGTCGCTCTTCTTCAGGAACTTGTCCGTGAAGAGGCGGGTGTAGTTCGCCTTCGTGATCCAGACGACAGGCAGAGCCAGGGTCGGCTCCTTCTTCTTGCCGTTGAGGCGGAACCCGTTCGTCTTCGGCGCCTGGCCCTTGATGAGCGCGACTGCAGCGGCAGCTGCCGCGTTCGCCTCGTCAGGCACGTACTTGTAAACCGTGCCGGACTGCCAGCCCGAGATGATGTTCTGGACACCCTGGACGGACGCATCCTGACCGGAGAGCGGAAGCGGCTTCAGGTGCTTCGCCTTCAGGTCGGCGACGACGGCGCCGGCGATGTTGTCGTTCGCCGCCAGCACGCCCTGGATGTTGTTGTTCGTCTTGACCAGCATCTGGCTGAAGATGGTCGCCGCGTTGTTCGCATCCCAGTCGGGGACGAACTGCTGCGGGCCCTTCTTGA
>JBOGZX010000254.1:0-1959 GCA_050697615.1 Gaiellaceae bacterium | reverse complement strand
CTCGTGTGCGCATCGGCCGCCGCGATCGCCGAGGGCCTCCCGCCTCCCGCCAGGCGCTCCGCGGCGCTGCGCCTCGCGGTCGGCGACGAGCCGGGGATCGACTCGATCGCCGAGCGCCTCGCCACGGCCGGCTACGAGCGCGTCGAACGGGTCGAGGAGCGCGGTCAGTTCGCCGTCCGCGGCGGCCTCGTCGACGTTTTCCCGACGACCGGACGCGAGCCCCTGCGGATCGAGCTGTTCGGCGACGAGATCGAGCAGATCCGGGCGTTCTCGCCGTTCACGCAGCGGGCGCTGCGCCGGCTCGACGCCGCGACGGTCTACCCGGCTACCGAGCGCAGCAGCGAGTACGTCGAGATCTCACTCGCGGACGACGAGCTCGGGGAGGAGCCGCCCGCGGCGGAGATCCCGGACGACCTCGTCCTCCCGTTCGACCGCGGGCCTGACCTCGTCTGGTCGCCCGACGAGGTGCGCGCCGTCTGGGCGGAGGAGAGCTTCGCGCCTCTCGAGCTTTCGGGCGCAACCGAGCTGTCGGCGCTGCCGCAGGGCCAGCCGTTCTCGTTCGACGCGCAGCGGCCCGCGCTCGCGGCGCGAGGGCTGTCGGAGGCCGAGAACGAGCTGAACGGGCTGCTGCGCCAGGAGCTCGACGTGATCGTCGCGTTTCCGCACCGAGGCGAGGCGCTGCGCCAGCAGCAGCTGCTCCGCCGCGTCGAGGCGCGGATGCTCGGCGACGGCGTCGCACCCGAGGGGTTGACCTTCGCGGTCGCCCCGGCGCGGCGCGGCTTCGTCTGGCGCGAGCTCGGAATCGCGCTGCTGCCCGACACCCAGGTCTTCCGCAAGCGGCCCCCGCGCGCAACCGCCGCGCCGGGTCGGGCTCTGCAGAGCTTCTCCGACCTGCGCACCGGCGACTACGTCGTGCACGAGGACCACGGCATCGCGCAGCTGAAGGGCTTCGAGACGAAGGAAGTCGCCGGCGTCACGCGCGACTACCTGCTGCTCGCCTACCGCGGCGACGACCGCGTCTACGTCCCGCACGAGCAGATCGGCAAGGTCAGCAGGTACATCGGCGCCGACTCGCGCGAGCCCGCGCTCTCGAAGCTCGGCGGCAAGGCCTGGGACAACCTGAAGACGCGCGCGCGCACACACCTGCGCGAGATGGCCGGCGAGCTGCTGCAACTCTACGCGCAGCGGCAGACGCAGCCGGGCGTGGCCTACGACATCGACCACGAGTGGGTCGAGCGCCTCGTCGCCGACTTCCCGTTCCGGGAGACCGAGGATCAGCGCACCGCGATCGAGGCGGTGATGGAGGACCTGGAGTCCCCGCACCCGATGGACAGGCTCGTCTGCGGCGACGTCGGCTTCGGCAAGACCGAGGTCGCCGTGCGCGCCGCCTTCGCGGTCGCCGTGAACGAGAAGCAGGTCCTGATGCTCGTGCCGACGACGGTCCTCGCCCAGCAGCACTGGAACACCTTCCGCTCGCGCTACCGCGACTTCCCCGTACGCGTGGAGATGGTCTCCCGCTTCCGCAAGCCCGCCCACGTGAAGAGGGTGCTGGCCGAATTCGCCGAGGGCAAGGTCGACGTGCTGATCGGGACGCACCGGGTGCTCTCGCGGGACGTCATCCCGAAGGAGCTCGGGATGGTGGTCGTCGACGAGGAGCAGCGGTTCGGCGTCGCCCAGAAGGAGCTTTTGCGGCAGCTGCGGCTCGAGGTCGACGTGCTCGCGCTCAGTGCGACGCCGATCCCGCGCACCCTGCACATGTCGCTCGCGGGGCTACGCGACATCTCCGTGATCGAGACGCCGCCGGAGGGGCGCCGTCCGATCCGCACCCATGTCGGCGAGTACGACGAGCAGCTGATCGTGCAGGCGCTCGAGCGCGAGCTCGCCCGCGAGGGGCAGGCGTTCTACCTGCACAACCGAGTCGAGACGATCGACGATGCCGCCGAGAAGCTCCGCCAGCTC
>JBOGZX010000253.1:0-6814 GCA_050697615.1 Gaiellaceae bacterium | reverse complement strand
GGTGCGGACGTCGGCGCAACCCTCCATGATAGCGGAGGCGTCCCTCCAGCCGCGCAAGCGTGCGGCGAGGGACCCGCTGGGCCGACCCGGGAAAGGTAGCAGACGGTGGGAATCCCGCGAACGAGGGCCTAGACTCGCGTTCCGTGTCGATCTGCACCCTCTGCGGTCATGCCAACCGGGAGGCCGCCCGGTTCTGCGACTCGTGCGGCGGCCTGCTCGGTGTCGTTCCCGCAGCCGTCGGCGAGCAGCGCAAGCGCGTGACGATCCTCTTCTGCGACGTCACGGGCTCGACGGCGCTCGGCGAGCGCCTCGATCCGGAGTCGCTGCGGGCCGTGATGGCCCGCTACTTCGACCTTGCCCGCCGGGTTGTCGAGCGGCACGGCGGCACCGTCGAGAAGTTCATCGGCGACGCCGTGATGGCGGTCTTCGGCGTCCCGGCCCTGCACGAGGACGACGCGCTGCGGGCGGTGCGCGCCGCGGCAGACCTCCGCGGCGAGCTGGCGGGCTTGAACGCGACTCTCGAGCGCGACTACGCGACGACCCTCGAGGTGAGGATCGGCGTCAACACCGGCGAGGTCGTGACCGGCACGGAAGAGAGGCTCGCGACCGGGGATGCGGTCAACGTGGCCGCTCGCCTCGAGCAGGCCGCCCGGCCGGGCGAGATCCTCCTCGGCCTCGACACGGTGGCGCTGGTCCGCGACAGCGCGGTCGTCGAGGCGGCCGGGCCTCTGGAGCTCAAGGGCAAGGCGGCGGCGATCGGGGCCTACCGGCTGGAGTCGGTCTCGCCGACCCAGCCAAGGGGCGGTCCCGGTGTGGCGATGGTGGGACGGACGCGGGAGCTCGAGCGACTGCGGGCAGCGATGGCGCAGGCGGTGACCGACGGCTCGTGCCAGCTCTTCACGGTGCTCGGCGCCGCCGGTGTCGGTAAGTCGCGTCTGTCACACGAGTTCCTGGACGGCCTCGGCCAGGCGACGGTGGTCAGCGGCACGTGCCTCTCCTACGGAGAGGGCATCACCTACTGCCGGTGGTCGAGATCCTGAAGCAGCTGCTCGGCGCCGAGCCGGCAGCGCGGCTCGACGAGCTCGGCCTCGACCAGGGGGCCGCTCGGGCGCTCCAGGCCCTCGTCGGCGTGGGCGCCGTCCAGACCTCGCAGGAGGAGATCGCGTGGGCCGTGCGCCGGCTGCTCGAGGCGGAGGCCCGACGGGCACCGCTCGTGGCGGTGCTCGACGACATCCACTGGGGGGAGGAGGCGTTCCTCGATCTCGTCGACCACATCGCCGACCTGAGCCGCGACGCGCCGATCCTGCTGCTCTGCATGGCACGGCCCGAGCTGCTCGACCGGCGGCCGAGCTGGGGCGGCGGCAAGCTGAACGCGACGACGGTGTTGCTCGAGCCGCTGGCGGCCGCGGACGCGGAGGCACTCGTCGAGAACCTCCTCGACGGCGCGCTGCTCGACCGCGGGCTGCGCCGCCGTCTCCTCGACGCGGCCGAGGGCAATCCGCTGTTCGTCCAGGAGATGGTCGGGCTGCTGCGGGACTCGTCGGGGACCACGGTCACGGTGCCGCCGACGATCCAGGCGCTGCTCGCCGCACGGCTCGACCAGCTGGACCCCACGGAGCGCGCGGTGCTCGAGCGGGGGTCGGTCGAGGGCAGGACGTTCCACCGCGGCGCCGTTCAAGCTCTCTCGGCCGCCGAGGTCGAGCTGCGCCCGCCGCTGACCGCCCTCGTCCGACGGGAGCTCGTACGGCCGGACCGCTCGCAGTTCCCGGGCGACGACGCGTATCGCTTCCGTCACCTCCTGATTCGCGACGCCGCCTACGCCGCTCTGCCGAAGGCGACCCGAGCCGACCTGCACGAGCGCTTCGCGGCGTGGATCGGCGAGCACGGCGCCGACCTGCTCGAGCTCGACGAGGTGACCGGATACCACCTCGAACGCGCCTATCGCTACCGCGTCGACCTGGGGCCGGCCGGCGAGAGCGGGGTCGCGCTCGCGCAGCGTGCGGCCGAGCGCCTGGCCGCGGCCGGGATGCGCGCAACCGCCCGGAACGACGTGCCGGCAGCGATCAGCCTCCTCGGCCGCGCCGACGGGCTGTTCGCGCCGGACGACCCGCACCGCCTCGCATTCCTCCCGGCCTTCGGCCGGATGCTGCAGGACGCGGGTGATTGGAACCGGGCGCGCAGCGTCCTGGGCGACGCACTCGCGCGCGCCGGCGAGGCCGGCGAGCGACGCGTCGCCGCCGACGCGCAGGTCGCGCTCGCACATCTCAACCTGTTCACCGACGCACTCGAGACGCACGACCAGGTCCGGGCTCTCCTGGCGGATCCGATCCGCGTGTTCGACGAGCTCGGCGACGAGGCAGGGCTCGCCCGAGCCCTCGGTTTGACGGGGCAGCTTCGCTTCTGGGCGGGCGACTCGGCCAGGGCGATCGTCGATCTCGAGCAGGCGGCCGAGCACGCGCGCAGGGCCGGCGACCGCCAGCAGGCGAGCCTGAGCTTCGGCTACGTGCTGGCCGCGGCGACGCACGGGCCGGTTCCGGTCGAGGAGGCGCTCGCGCTCTGCGCCGAGATGCCCGGGCGTCTCGACGACGACCGGCGGCTCGAGCTCTCCGCGCTTCGCGGCCAGGCGAACATGGAGGCGATGCGCGGGAACATCGAGGAGGCGCGGCGCGCGGTCGAGAGCGCGTCTGCCCTCGCCGCCGAACTCGGGCTGGACGTCAGCGCCGCCGGCGTCCACCTCGAAGCGGGCCGCGTCGAGCTCCTCGCCGGCGACCCGGGCGCGGCAGAACGCGCGGTGAAGCCGGGGCTCGATGCGCTGATCGCGATCGGTAACCGCGGACACTGGGTGACGGCGGCAATCATCTATGCGGATGCCCTCCTCGGGCAGGGCAGGACGGACGAGGCGGAGGCGATCGCCGACCAGACGAACGAGTGGGCGATGAAGGACGACATCGACCCCCAGATCGGCTGGCGACGGATCAAGGCGAGGGCGCTGGCGCGGCGCGACGAGCACGAGACCGCCGAGCGGCTCGCTCGCGAGGCTGTCGAGATCGCCGCGCGGACGGACTACCTGGAGAACCAGGCGCACGCCCGCGCGGACCTCGCCGAGGTGCTCGAGCTCGCCGGCCGCGCTGACGAGGCGCTGACCGAGCTGGAGCACGCACTCCGGCTCTACGAGCAGAAGGGAATCGTGATGGAGGCGGAGCGGCTGCGCATCCGCCTGCTCGGCCAGAGCAGCTGATCAGGCCGCCGCGGAACGCGCGGTGCCGGGCACGCTCGTGCCCGGCACCGTCGCGGCACGCTGCTACTTGACCTCGACCGAGGCTCCGGCCTCTTCGAGCTGGGCCTTGACGCTGTCGGCCTCTTCCTGGTTGACCCCCTCCTTGACCGGCTTGGGCGCCGAGTCGACGAGGTCCTTGGCCTCCTTCAGGCCGAGCCCGGTGACCGCGCGGACGACCTTGATCACCTGGATCTTCTGGCCGCCCGCCGCCGTGAGGACGACGTCGAACGCGGTCTTCTCCTCCACCTCGGCAGCGCCGTCGCCGGCGGCCGCGCCGCCCGCGACGACCGCCACGGGAGCGGCGGCGGTGATGCCCCACTCCTCCTCGATCTTGTTCTTCAGCTCGACCAGCTCGAGCACGGTCATGCTCCCGAGCTGCTCGAAAACGGTGTCTACAGCGGCCATCTCTTACGCCTCCTGGTCTTCTGTGGATTCCTGGGTCTCTGTCGGCTGCAGCTGCTCGATCCGGGCGTCGATCAGCCCGTAGAGGTTCTGCAGCGGCGCGTTCACGAGCGCGGCGATCGCGCTGAGCGGGGCGACGATCGCCCCGAGCACCTGCCCGCGCAGCACGTCGAGCGGCGGCAGCTTCGCGAGCATCTCGATGTGGCCGGCGGAGATCTCGCGGCCCTGCATGATGCCGCCTCGGATCTCGAGCACCTTCGTCTCGCGGGCCGAGTCGGCCAGCGCCTTGGCCACGGCAACCGTGTCGCCGTCCGCCTCGATGAACGCGATCGCCGACGGCCCGTCGAGCAGCGCCAGCAGCGCTTCCGTGCCCGCGTCCTGCGCTGCGCGACGGGTGAGGGTGTTCTTCACGACCGTGAGCTTCGCGCCGCTGGAGATCAGCCGCCCGCGCAGAGCGTCGATCTGGGGCATCGTCAGGCCGCGGTAGTCCGCGACGATCATCGTCTCCGCGCTCCGGAGCTTCTCCGTCAGCTCGGCGACGATCCGTTCCTTGTCCTCTTTCTGCAACGTTCACCTCCTCGTACGTCGTGAGCCCGCTCGAAACGGCGGGCTCGCGAGGAGGAAAAGCAGAAGTCTCCCGGGAGGCCGCCTCGGCTGGACTTCCGCTTCCCCCGGAAGGGAGGCTGCCGGCTGTCTGTGGCGACGGGCTCGGTCTAGACCGTAGCGGGCACGGCCTCCTGCTGCGTCTCGTCCAGCTCCTCGGCGATGTCGCGCGTCCGCGTCGGGTCGACGTGGACGCCCGGCCCCATCGTGGAGGTGAGCGTGATCTTCCTGATGTAGCGGCCCTTCGAGGCCGACGGCTTCGCGCGGACGATCTCCTCGACCAGCGCCGCGTAGTTCTCGACCAGCGCGCGCTCGTCGAAGCTCTTCTTGCCGATCGGGATGTGGATGTTCGCCCCACGATCGGTGCGGTACTCGAGCTTGCCCGCCTTGGCATCGCGGACGGCCTTGGCGACGTCGAACGTGACCGTTCCGGTCTTCGGGTTCGGCATCAGCCCACGCGGACCGAGCACCCGCCCGAGGCGGCCGACGTTGCCCATCTGGTCGGGCGTCGCGATTGCGACGTCGAAGTCGGTGAAGCCGTCCTCGATCCGCTTCGCAAGGTCGGCGGACCCGACGACATCGGCGCCCGCCTCCACCGCCTCGCGTGCCTTGTCGCCCTCGGCGAAGACGGCGACGCGCTGCTCGCGGCCGGTGCCGTGCGGCAGCATCATCGTGCCGCGCAGCTGCTCGTCCGCGTGGCGGACGTTGAGGCCCAGGTTCATGTGCACCTCGACCGTCTCGTCGAACCTGGCCGCGGGCGCGTCCTTGATCAGACGCACCGCCTGAAGCGGCGTGTACAGCTGCTCCCGGTCGATCGCGCCCCGCGACTCCGCGTAGCGCTTCCCATGTGCCGCCATTACGCGTCCACCTCGACGCCCATGCTGCGGGCCGTCCCGGCGATCACGAGCATGGCCTGCTCGACGTCGCGCGCGTTCAGGTCCTGCATCTTCGTCTCGGCGATCGAGCGGAGCTGGCCGCGCGTCAGCCGCCCCACCTTGTTGCGGTTCGGCTCGCTGGAGCCCTTCTCGAGCCGCAACGCCTCCTTGATCAGGACGGCGGCCGGCGGCGTCTTCGTGATGAAGTCGAAGCTCCGGTCCTCGTAGACCGTGATCTCGACCGGGATGATGCGGCCGTTCTCCTGAGCGGTCTGCGCGTTGAACGCCTTGCAGAACTCCATGATGTTGACGCCGTGCTGGCCGAGCGCGGGACCAACCGGCGGCGCCGGGTTGGCCTGGCCGCCCGGGATCTGGAGCTTGATGAGTGTGAGAGCCTTCTTCGCCATCTACGTCCTTTAGTCGAGCTTCTTGACCTGGTCGAAACCGAGCTCGACCGGAACCTGGCGCTCGAAGATGTCCACGAGCACCTTCAGCTTCTGCTGGTCGGGGTTGACGTCGACGATCTCGCCGTCGAAGTCCGAGAGCGGCCCCGACGTCACCTTCACCGACTCGCCGAGCGTGTACTCGATCGTCGCGCGGGCACGATCGCCGCCCGCGGCGGCGCCGGTCTTCAGAATCCGGTCGACCTCGGGCTGGGAGAGCGGCACGGGCTTCGACCCGGCCCCGACGAACCCGGTGACCCCCGGCGTGTTCTTCACGACCGTCCAGGCATCGTCGTTCAGGTCCATGTTCACGAGGACGTAACCGGGCAGGACGCGCTTCTCGGCCTGCACCTTCTGGCCGTCCTTGGTCTCGATCACCTGCTCGGTCGGCACGACGACGCGGCGGAAGCGCACGCGCTGGTTCAGCGAGTAGATCCGGTGCTCGAGGTTGGTCTTCACCTTGTTCTCGTGCCCGGAGTAGGTGTTGATCACGTACCACTGGAACATTGCGCGCGTCCTTTACTGCCCGAGGAGGATTTTGGTGACGAACTTGTTGAAGATCTGGTCGAGCACGTAGAGGTACGTCCCGATGATCACCATCGCGATGATCACGACGACCGTGCCCTGGACGACCTGGCTTTGACCGGGCCACTCGACCTTCCGCAGCTCGCCGATCGACTCGCGGACGAAGTTCCCGCCGGCGCCCCAGCGGCGTTTCGTCGCCGGGCGCGGTCCCGACTCGGGCCGCGGGCCGGGCTGCGGCGAGAGCCGGACCGGAGGCTTCTCCCCCCCGCGCCCGCCTGCTCCCGCGACGGCGAGCTCACCGCCACTGGCTCCGGCCATCGAGCGCTCGCGCGCCTCGCGGCGCGCGCGGCGCTCCGACCTCGTCTGCCGTGCCACTAGCGGGTCTCCCGATGCAGCGTATGGCTGGTGCACCAGCGGCAGTACTTCTTCAGCTCGACGCGGTCCGGCGTGTTCCGCTTCGACTTCATCGACTCGTAGTTGCGCCGCTTGCACTCGGTGCAGGCCAACGTAATTTTTTCTCTGACGCCGGACTTGGCCACGTTGTTCTTTCTTCGCTTCGGCTTGCTTCGAGAGGTAGCGGCGGTAGGACTCGAAACTACGACACGCGGATTATGATTCCGCTGCTCTAACCAGCTGAGCTACGCCGCCAGGCGCCGCGCAGTTTACCAACCGCTTCGCTACAATCCCGC
>JBOGZX010000252.1:0-1530 GCA_050697615.1 Gaiellaceae bacterium | reverse complement strand
GTCTTCAGCCGGCCGAGCTCGCGCCCGCCGATCACGATCTTGCCGCTCGTCGGCTCGAGCTCCTTCAGCAGCAGCCGGACGAGCGTCGACTTGCCCGAGCCCGACGCGCCGACGACGAACACGAAGTCGCCCTTGTCGATGTGAAACGACACGTCGGCGAGCGCGACGACGTCCGGCTCGTACACCTTCGTCACCGCCTCGAAGACGATCATCGACCCGACGCCCGGCCGCGCGGGCTGCTGCGCGGGCGGCTCGTCGACGACGAGCGGCTCGGGGATGGCTGTCAGTTGCGGTTCCTGCACGGTTGACCCGGAGACATCTGATCCCGGGACGTCTGATCCAGAGGCGCCCCAGTGCGAAGGTACGGCGGAGTGTATCTCACGCTCTAGACGATCCTGCCCGCGGCTCGTGCCAGCAGATACTCGCGGATGAACGGATCGAGCTCGCCGTCGAGGACGGCCTGGATGTTCCCCAGCTCGTAGCCGGTGCGGGAATCCTTGACGAGCTGATAGGGGTGGAGGACATAGGAGCGGATGGACTCGCCGCCGAAGCCGGTATCGGCGGATCCCCCTCGTTCTTTCGCCATCACCGCCTCCCGCTCCTCTTCCGCACGCTCGACGAGACGCGCCTTCAACACGCGCATCGCCGTCTGCTTGTTCGCAGACTGCGAGCGCTCGTTCTGGCACTGCACGACGATCCCCGACGGAAGGTGCGTGATGCGGACCGCGCTGTCGGTCTTGTTCACGTGCTGCCCGCCCGCACCCTGCGCGCGGTACGTGTCGATCTTCAGGTCGCCGTCGTCGATGTCGACCTCGGAGTCGTCGGGCAGGAGCGGCGCGACGATCACCGTCGAGAACGCGGTGTGGCGCCGGTGGGCCTGGTCGAACGGGCTCTGGCGGACGAGCCGGTGCTTGCCGCGCTCGGCCTTCAGGATGCCGTAGGCGTTCTCGCCCGCCACGGTGAAGGTCGCCGACTTCAGCCCCGCCTCCTCCCACGGGCTCGCCTCGAGCAGCTCGACCTTGAAGCGGCGGCCCGCCGCCCACCGCTCGTACATCCGCAGCATCATCTCGGCCCAGTCCTGCGCGTCGGTGCCGCCGGTGCCGGACTGGAGCGTGACGACGGCGTCCCCGGAGTCGTACTCGCCGTCGAACAGCGCCGCCTCCTGGAGGCGCTCGAGCTCGCGGTGCAGCGGGCGCAGCGTCGCAGCGATCTCCTCCTCGGCCTCGCCCAGCTCGGCGAGCTCGCGCGCGTCGTCGAGCTCTCGCCGGAGGCGGCGGTAGCCGTCGAGCCGCCGCGAGACGCGGGCATGCTCGGCGGAGACGCGCGCCGCGCGGCTCTGGTCGTCCCAGAGCCCCGGCGCGTTCAGCTCGCCTTCGAGCTCGGCTAGGCGGTGCTCGAGCGCAGGCGGGTCAAAGGTACTCACGGACCCAGTCGAGCTGGGCCCCGAGCTCCGAGAGCTGGTCGTCGAGTGAGACGCCTTCGTCCGCCATCGCCCGCGATGGTACCTAGGCGCCGTGGCAGCGCTTGTAC
>JBOGZX010000251.1:0-1848 GCA_050697615.1 Gaiellaceae bacterium | reverse complement strand
CGCCAGAGCAGCCGCTCGGCCCGCGCCTTGTCGAACCGTCCCCCGTAGACCGGCACTCCCACGCTTCCGTCGTCGGACGGCGGCAGCGGAATCCGCATCCCCCGAACTGGGTTGGGTGCCTACGGGGAAAGCGGCGCGAAGCACGCGCCCCGGAGCGACCTACACGGGGTCGGAGTCGACGGCGACGAGCGGCTCGACCGGCGGTCGGCTCGCCGGCGGATGCGAGTCTTCGACGCCGACCGCTCGGAGTGCTGCGACGAGCCGCTCGCGCAGATCGGTCGCCGCCTGCCGAACCCGCGCGGCATCGGCCGCGACACGCATGCTCCGCTGCCGACCCTCCTCCTCGAGCTCGCGGGCACGCGTGCGGGACTTCCTGAGCATCGCCTCGCAATCCTGCCGCGTCGACTCGCGCAGCTCTCGCGCGGCTCTCTGCGCGGATGCGATCAACGTGCGGGCGACGTCGTCGACCTCCGGACGCGGCGCGGCTACCTCGGCCTCGGTGGGAGTCTGAGTCGACTCGCGCAGCTGCCGGCATTCGTCGACGAGCTGCCGGTAGTCCCGGGCGACTCGCCTCAGCAGGTCGTCGGTCGCCTCGCAGTCGTAGCCGCGCACGGCTCGCGGCAGACCGGCCGGCGTGATGGCCTCGGCCTGGATGGGCATGCGCGACTTCACCATGTGAACGGACGCGTCATGGATCGTGCAGAATACCGCTTTCATGGCAAGGACACCGCAGGAGATACGCGATGCGGAGCTGCCGAAGGCGCGCCGCGGGTTCGACGAGACGGCGACCCGCGAGCTCCTCGCCGAGGCCGCAGCCGGCCTGACGGCCGCGAACCGCGAACGCGACGATCTGCAACGGCAGGTCGACGAGCTGAAGAAGACGGTCGCGGAGAGCCCGACGGAGGCCGAGCTGATCGGACGGGTGCTGCTGACCGCGAACCACGTGGCGGAGGATCTGGTCGAGAAGGCGCGCGAAGAAGCCGAGAAGATCCGGCAGAGCGCCGAAACGCGGCAGCGCGAGGTCGTCGAGCTGGCGCAGCTCCACGCCGACGCGCAGCTCACCGAGCTGACGGCACGGATCGAGTCGCTCCGCGGCGAGGAAGCGCTGCTGCAGCGCTCCATCGCCGCGCACCGCAACGAGCTCGTGACCTTCCTGCGCTCGGCGCTCCAGCAGCTCGACGGGCTGGAGCCGCCCCGGCCGCAGCAGGTCTCGACCGCCGGGCTCGAAGGCGACCTGCTCTCGCAGCTACCGGGCGATTAGCCGCGAAGCGGGCTACGTCGGCATCGCGGGCGGCTGCGTGGGATCGTACGGCTCGGCCGGTTGCGCCGGTCCCGCTGCGGGCGCGGTTGCACCGGACGCGGGCGCGTCGGCCTTCGCGCTGAGCGTGCGGATCTTGTCGGCCGACGCCTGCAGGCGCGGGTGCGAGATCTCGCCGGCCCCGACCAGCTCGAACGCGGTCTTGCCGAGCTCGCTGTAGGCCTGGCTCAGCTCGCGCTTGGCCTGGACGTCGTCCACACCCTCCTTCGCCTTCGCCGCGGCCTGCTCGGCCGCCGCTTTCGCCTTGTCGAGAAATCCCATGGTGCGTCGCCTCCTTACTCGAGAATCCCACCGAGCATGCTGCCGATTCCGCCGCCCTCGTCGCCGCTGCCACCGGAGGCTGCCGCGAGCACCCGGCGGGCGGTACGCGAGAACGGGAGCGTCTGCAGCGTCACGTGCCCCGGCCCGGTCATGTGGACGAGGAACAGCCCTTCGCCTCCGAACAGGCTCTTCGCGACGCCGCCCTGCATCTTCACGTCGTAGCCGACCGTCGGCTCGACCATCACCATGCAGCCGGTGTCGACGATCAG
>JBOGZX010000250.1:0-7614 GCA_050697615.1 Gaiellaceae bacterium | reverse complement strand
GCTTCATCGAGCGTGGCAACGGGGAGGCGGACGTGTTCGTCCACTTCTCGGCCATCGGCGGTGAGGGCTACAAGTCGCTGACAGAAGGTCAGCGCGTCTCGTTCGAGGTCGTGCAGGGCGACAAGGGCCTGCAGGCGTCGAACGTCGAGGCGCTCTAGACTTTTCGGACCCAACCTGTGGCGAGGGGCTCCGGAAGGAGCCCCTCGTCTTTCGAGGGAAGGAATCGCGGATGGCGGGGATATCGAGGGACGAGGTGCTGCACGTCGCGCGGCTCGCGCGGCTCGATCTGACCGAGGACGAGGTCGCGAAGTTCCAGGAGCAGCTGTCGGACATCCTGGAGGCGGTTTCGAAGGTCTCCGAGCTCGATCTCTCCGACGTCCCGCCGACCGCACATCCGCTCGCGATCGCGAACGCCTGGGACGAGGACGAGCCGCGCGACTCGCTGCCGCTCGAGGACGTGTTCGCGAACGCGCCCGACCGCGACGGCGACTACTTCCGGACGCCGCCCGCATGAGCGTAGGCTCGACGGAGCTCGCGGGAGCGGAGGCCCCGGCTTTGCCGGGGCTGGAGCGGGGATGAGCGTAGGCTCTGCCGGAGCGGGAATCGACACCCTGAGGCTGACGGCCGAGGAGTCGAAGGGGCTTCTGGAGAGGCGCGAGATCTCGGGAGCCGAGCTCTTCGCCGCGTACCTGGAGGCGATCGGCGAGCGCGATCCCGAGCTGCACGCGTACCTGCACGTCTGCGAGGACCCGGGTGGGGACGGCATCCCGCTCGCGGTGAAGGACGTGATCGGGACGCGGGGCATCCCGACGACCGCGGGATCGAAGATGCTCGAGAGCTACGTGCCCGTCTACGACTCGACGGTGATCAGGAATGCAAGACGGCACGGGCTGCGGATCCTCGGGAAGACGAACACCGATGAGTTCGCGATGGGCTCGTCGACCGAGAACTCGGCGTTCGGCCCCTCGCGCAACCCCTGGGACCCCGCACGCGTGCCGGGCGGCTCGGGAGGAGGCAGCGCCGCGGCGGTGTCGGGCGGGCTCGCGCCCTGGGCGCTCGGCTCCGACACGGGCGGCTCGATCAAGCAACCCGCGGCGCTCTGCGGCCACGTGGGGCTGCGCCCGACCTACGGGACGGTCTCGCGCTTCGGGGTGATCGCCTTCGCGTCGTCGCTCGATCAGGTCGGCCCGGTCGCGAAGAACGTACGCGACTGCGCCTTCCTCTACTCGGTGATCGCGGGACGCGACGGGAACGACACGACGACCGTCGACGTTCCCGAGGTCGAGCTGCCGAGCGCGGACGACCTGAAGGGCCTGCGCATCGGCGTACCGAAGGAGATGAACGGTGCCGAGGGGATCGAGCCGGGCGTGACGGCGGCCGTGCAGAAGGCGATCGAGCTCGCCGAGTCGCTCGGTGCGAGCGTCGAGGAGTGCTCGCTGCCGCGCTCGGTCGACTACGGCGTCGCCTGCTACTACCTGGTCGCGCCTGCGGAGGCATCGTCGAACCTCGCCCGCTACGACGGCGTGCGTTACGGGCTGCGCGAGCAGGGCGAGGACTTCCGCGAGATGGTCATGCGCACGCGCGACGCCGGGTTCGGCGACGAGCCGAAGCGGCGGATCATGATCGGCACGTACGCGCTCTCGTCGGGCTACTACGACGCGTACTACGCGACGGCGCAGAAGGTGCGCACCGTGATCAAGCGCGAGCACGACGAGCTGTTCCAGCGCTTCGACCTGCTCGTCTCGCCGACGAGCCCCACGGTGGCGTTCCCGCTGGGCGCGAAGGTCCACGACCCGCTCGCGATGTATCTGAACGACCTGTTGACGATCCCGTCGTGCATGGCCGGACTGCCCGGCCTGAACGTCCCGTGCGGCCTCTCCGAGGGGCTGCCGGTCGGGATGCAGCTGATCGGGCCGCAGTTCTCCGAGAACACGCTCTTCCGCGCCGGTCACGCGCTCGAGCGGGCGCTCGCCTTCGACGTCGTTCCGGAGCGTTTGCGGTGACGGGCGGCGTAGGCTCGACGGAGCCGCCGAGGAGCGCAGGTACCGGCTTCCCCGGTGCCGGAGCGGGAATCTGGGAGCCGGTGATCGGGCTCGAGATCCACGTCCAGCTGAAGACGAAGACGAAGATGTTCTGCCGCTGCCGTAACGGCTTCGGCAGCGACCCGAACACGCAGACGTGCCCCGTCTGCCTCGGGTTCCCGGGCGCTCTGCCGGTTCCGAACCGCCGTGCGGTCGAGGAGACGATCAAGCTGGGGCTCGCGCTCGAGTGCGAGATCGCGGAGCGCGCCGTGTTCCACCGCAAGAACTACTTCTATCCCGACCTGCCGAAGGCGTACCAGATCAGCCAGTACGACGAGCCCCTGTGCGCGGGCGGCCGTCTCTCCGTGCCGACGTCGGACGGCGACGTGTCGATCGGGATCACGCGCGCGCACCTCGAGGAGGACGCGGCCAAGAACGTGCACGTCGCCGAGTCCGGGCGTCTGCACGGCGCGACCGCGACGCTCGTCGACTTCAATCGCGGCGGGACGCCGCTCGTCGAGATCGTCACCGACCCGGACCTCCACGACGCCGAGACGGCGAAGCGCTTCCTGCAGCTTCTGCGTCAGACCGTCGTCGAGCTGGGGCTGTCGGACGCGGAGCTCGACAAGGGCTCGATGCGCTTCGACGTGAACGTGTCGGTGCGTCCGGCGGGCAGCGATGAGCTGCGGACGCGCACGGAGCTGAAGAACATGAACTCGTTCAACTTCGCCGCGAAGGGGATCGAGCGGGAGATCGCGCGGCAGGTTGCGATCTACGAAGCGGGGGGCACCGTCGACCAGGAGACGCTGCACTTCGATCCCGGCAACGAGGAGTCGGCGCCGAGCCGCTCCAAGGAGGAGGCGCAGGACTACCGGTACTTCCCGGAGCCCGACCTCGTGCCGGTGCATCCGCCCGCGGAGCTCGTCGAGCGGCTGCGCGGCGAGATCGGGGAGCTGCCGGGAGCGCGGATTCGCCGGATCGCCGGCACGCTCTCGTTCTACGACGCCGACGTGCTCGTCACCGGCGGGCTCGATCGTCTGTGGGTCGACCTCGTCGCGGCCGGCGCCGATGCGAAGGAATCGGCGAACGTGCTCGCGAACCAGTTCGTCGCGGCCGGCATCGCGCCGGAGACGGTCGACCCGGCCGGGCTTGCGAAGCTGGTCGCCGCGCGGGCCGGGATCCCGCGGGCGGTCTTCGACGAGGCGCTCGCGCGGGTCGGCGACCCCGGCTTCAGCGCCGACGCCTACGTCGCGCAGAAAGCGGTCTCCGACGCGTCGGAGCTCGATCCGATCGTCGACCGCGTGCTCGCCGCCAATGCGGAGCAGGTGGAGCAGTACCGCAGCGGCAAGCAGGGGTTGCTCGGATTCTTCGTCGGGCAGGTGATGAAGGAGACGGGCGGCAAGGCCGACCCGCGCGTGGTTAACGAGCGAGTCCGCGAGAAGCTCGGATGAGCCTCTACGTCCTGCGCGTCGCGCCCGCGTAGAGCAGCGCGGCGGAGACGGCGAAGCACAGAGCGGCGGCCGCGACCGCCGTCTGGGTCAGCGCCGAGGCTGCAGCGGCGGCCGCCACCGCCGCGACCAGCAGCGTGTTCCCGAGTGGCCGTCGCCGCAGCGTCGAGGCTGCGACGACCACGACCGCGGTCGCGCCGAGCGAGCTCCCCGCGATCGCGAGGACCCTCGGCAGGATGTCGACGTGGGCCTGCGCGCGCGGCACGTCCGTGCCGCCGAAGGAGCCGTGCACCGGCATGGCGGCGGCGACGCCGATCGCGAGCCCGGTGTAGACGAGGCCGAGCGGGCCGGCCCACGGCCTGCGCCAGAGCATCAACGAGCCGACGCCGAGCAGGGGGGCCGAGAGCAGCGCGCCCGCGAGGTAGTAGATGCGGAAGGCGTGCGCGTCCCAGCCGTGGGCGGAGCCCCACGCCATCGCCGCCGCCGCCGCCGCGAAGGAGAGGAGGCCGCCCGCCCAGGCGTAGCGCCGGCCGCGGGCGAGCAGCCCCGCGAGCCGCAGCGCGAGCAGCGCCGCGCCGAAGGAGAGCAGGACGTCCATCCCACCAGTGTGCTCGCTTCGGCGACCGAGTGGGAACGCTGAAGTGGGTCAACTGCGAACAGGCGTCCGACGCTCGAACGCCTTCTTACCGTTTGCCGCCCCGGAACCAAAGGCTGATCTGGCACCGCGGTGGCAGACACTTTTGGCACTCCGGGCATGTTCGCGGCGGGCGACTCGTCGCTCGGCGGGTCGCGGGCGACGGACGGCGCCTTCCGGGGCGGTCGTTAGTCTGTCGGCTTGGAGAAGCGCTATCTCTTCACGCCCGGGCCGACTCCCGTGCCGCCGCTCGTGCTGGCCGCATCTGCGGAGCCGATCGTCCACCACCGCGGTACCGACTTCCGTGCCGTCTACTCGAGCGCACTGGGACGCCTGAGGCAGGTCTTCCGCACCGAGTCCGACGTCCTGCTCTTCACCTCCTCGGGGACGGGTGCAATGGAGTCCGCCGTCGCCAACCTCTGCGAGCCGGGCGATCGCGTCGCGGTCGTCAGCCACGGCTCGTTCGGCGAGCGTTGGGCGGCGATCTGCGAGCAGCACGGTCTCGACGTGCAGGCGATCCGCTACGAGTGGGGCGAGGTTCCGGACGCCGGCGAGATCGGCGCGGCGGTTCGCGAGTCCGGCGTCGATCTCGTCTTCTGCCAGCAATCGGACACCTCGACCGGCGTCGTCTCCGACGTCCGAGCCGTCAAGGAAGCGGTCGGAGACGTCACGCTGGTCGTCGACGCGATCTCGTCGCTCGGTGCGGTGCCGCTCGAAACCGACGCGTGGGGCATCGACGTCGCGATCTCCGGCTCGCAGAAGGCTCTCATGTCGCCGCCGGGCCTGGCGATGGTCTCGGTGCCGCCGCATGTGCTCGAGCGCACGAAGCCGTCCCGCAGCTTCTACTTCGACTGGCGTCGGAACAAGAACGCACAGGACAAGCTGGACGCGGCGTTCACCCCGGCCGTCTCGATCATCCGCAGCCTCGACGTGGCGCTCGGGCTGATCCTCGAGGACGGGCTGGAGGCCGCATTCGCCCAGCACGTGCGCCTGGGCCGCGCCGCGCGCGCGGGGATCAAGGCGATGGGGCTGGATCTGTTCTCGCCGGACGACGACAGCGCCGCGGTCGTCACCGCGGTGCGCGCACCCGACGGGATCGACGCCGGCGAGCTCCTGCTCCTGCTTCGCGAGCGGCACGGCGTCACGCTCGCCCCCGGCCAGGGCCCGTTGAAGGGAGCGATCTTCCGCATCGGTCACATCGGCTGGTTCGACGTCTTCGACATCGCGAGCGCTCTGGCCGCCGTCGAGCTTTCCCTCACCGAGCTCGGGGCGGAGATCGAGCGCGGCGTCGCCGTCGCGCGCGCGTTCGAGGCGTTCGAGACTCCCGTCCACGCGTGAGCCGATGTACGTTCTCGTTCGCGAGAAGATCGCGGACGCGGGCGTCGAGCTGCTGCGCGCCAGGTTCGACGTCGACGTCGACACGGAGTCGCCGCTCGACGCGATCGTCGGAAACTACGACGCGCTGATCGTCCGCTCCGCCACGAAGGTGACGGCCGACGTGATCGCACGGGCCGCTCGGCTGAAGGTGATCGGACGCGCGGGCGTGGGAGTCGACAACGTCGACGTCGAGGCCGCGACCCGCCGTGGGATCGTCGTCGCGAACGCCCCCGAGTCGAACGTCGTCTCCGCCGCGGAGCACACGATCGGCCTGCTTGTCGCGCTCGCGCGCAACATTCCGCAGGCGCACGCGGCTCTGATCGACGGCCGCTGGGAGCGCTCGAAGTGGGGCGGGGTCGAGCTGGCCGACAAGGTGCTAGGGGTGCTCGGGTTCGGCCGCATCGGACGCCAGGTGGCGCGCCGGGCGCTCGGACTGCAGATGAAGGTCGTCGCCTACGATCCGTTTGTCGCCGCCGAGCGCTTCCGCGAGCTCGGAGTCGAGAGCGGGTCGTTCGACGAAGTGCTGGCGCGCGCGGACTTCCTGACGCTTCACCTGCCGCTGACGGAGGAGACGCGCGGCTCGATCGACGCGGACGCGATCGCGAAGATGCGCGACGGCGTCCGGCTCGTCAACGCCGCCCGCGGCGATCTCGTCGTCGACGACGCTCTCGTCTCGGCGCTCGAGTCGGGGAAGGTTGCGGGCGCTG
Source organism: Gaiellaceae bacterium (assembly GCA_050697615.1). GTDB lineage: Bacteria > Actinomycetota > Thermoleophilia > Gaiellales > Gaiellaceae > PALSA-600. Next base: position 1,427 of record JBOGZX010000250.1, on the reverse strand, counting down.
CGATCGACGTGTTCGTCGACGAGCCCTACGACGGCCCGCTGCTGCGCGCGCCGAACATCGTGCTCACGCCGCACCTCGCGGCGTCGACCGAGGAGGCGCAGGACCGGGCAGGGGTGATCGTCGCCGAGCAGGTCGCTGCCGCGCTCGAGGGCGGGCTCGTGACGAACGCCGTCAACATCCCGACCGTCGGCGCCGACGACCTGGAAGTGCTCGGCCCGTACATCCCGCTCGCCGCGAGCCTCGGACGCTTCGCGATGGAGCTGGCCGGAGGCGAGGTGCGCAAGCTGACCGTCGAGGTGTACGGAGAGCTGGCCGAGCAGGACACGCGGTTGCTGACGGTGGCGGCTCTGAACGGCGCGTTCCAGGGCCATACCGACCAGCCGGTCAACTACGTGAACGCGCCGGTGATCGCCGCCGACCGCGGGATCGAGGTGGTGGAGGGCAAGCGCCGTTCGTCGCGCGACTTCACGAACCTCGTCGCGGTCACGGCCGACGGCGCGCGCGTCGCGGGAACGACGATCGGCAACGACCACCGCCAGTGGCTCGTCTCGGCGCTCGGATTCGAGGTCGAGATGGAGCTCGCGCCGCGCCTCGTCTTCCTGCGCTACGACGACGTGCCGGGCGTGATCGGCCGCATCGGAACGCTCTTCGGCGAGGCGGGTGTCAACATCGCGAACATGGCGGTCTCGCGCAACCGTGACGATGGGAAGGCGCTGATGGCGCTCTCGCTCGACGCGCCCGCGCCGCGCGACCTCGTCGATCGGCTACGCCACGGCGTCGACGACGCGTATGTGATCCAGTAGAGGCTTCGAATGTCCGCCTGGCCCGAGCCGGTCGAGCGCGTCTCCTCGGTGCTCCGCGCCGCCGCGATCGACGCGCGCATCGAGGAGTTTCCGTCCGGCACCCGAACGGCGAGGGAGGCGGCGCGCGCTGTCGGGGCGGAGCGGGCGCAGATCGTGAAGTCGCTCGTCCTGGTCTGCGACGGCTCCTACGTCCTGGCGCTCGTCCCCGGTGACGGCAGGGTCGACGAGCGTGCGGTCGCGGATGCGGTACCGGCGACGTATGTCCGGATCGCGCGGCCGGAGGAGGTCGTGGAGGCGACCGGGTTCGAGCCGGGCGGCGTCGCCCCGTTCCCGCGGGGCGCGTCCTCGCACGTCCTGATCGACAGGAGCCTCCTCCGACACGACCTGGTGTGGATCGGCGCCGGAACCGACTCCCACATGGCGGCTCTCGCGCCGGCAGACCTGCAGCGGCTCGCCGGGGCGCGGGCCTTCGACCTCGTTGCCCGCGGGTAGACTGAGGTCGATTCTTCGTCCGGCAAAGGAGCGTCCCGAGGTGCAGGAGACCGAGAAGATCTGGATGAACGGCGAGCTCGTCTACTGGGCCGACGCGAAGGTCCACGTCGGCGTTCACGGACTCCACTATGG